>JAMPYE010000184.1 GCA_023700825.1 Thermoanaerobaculia bacterium
GGATCAGGGCGTGGGATCGGAGAGCAGCTCGGTGAGATGGGTGGTGTCGAGGTACGGCGGGAGGTCGAGGACGAGGAGGTGGGAGTCGGTCAAGCCCGCGTCCGTGACGCGGTCGATGAGGTGGTAGTTGCCGGTGCGCCCGGCGAGCTCGCCTGCGCGTGCGATGAGATCAGCGTCCTCGGTCGTTAGGCCGAACCGCCGCGCGAGGTAGCGCAGGAGCAGGTAGTACGCCCCCGCGGTCGAAGCGCCGGCAAACGCAAGCTTGCGCGTCGCGTCGAGCCGGTGATCAAACCACTGTTTGCGCCACGCCGTCGTGACGCGGATCGTGCCCGCGTGCGACTGAGCGACGAGCCAGTCGTCGGTCGGCAGATCATCGCGATGAAGTGGCGTGCGACCGGCGAGCTGGATGAAAAGTGGCCCGGCGCGCCCCGCGTCGAACCAGCGATAGACCGCGAAGTCCTTGCCGTTGATCACGGCGTAGGGTCGGTTGCGAATACGAATGAGATGCATGTATGGGATTCCTCCTTCGGTGCTGCATCAGGGCAGAGAGCGCCCTCGTGCGACCGGCTCGATTTTTCTCATGACGCTCTGCGCGCATCGGGTCGTCGCCACGCGGGCGAACAGTTCGATGGGAGCAGCGTCCTTTGCACGAGCCGGCCGCAGGAGAGCGCCCTTGCGCTCCGAAGCACCGTAGGAACCAAGTTGTGAAGGGGCACCCATCCGTTGGGAACGACCACAGTGAACAGCAGCACGGCAAGGTTGCCGAGGCTGCGATGCCAGGTTGTGACAGCCCGTCAGCAGTGTGTGGCTCGAGCGATCGCGGGAGATCGATGACGGGACGTCACCGGGAGGGGTAGTCGCGAACGTTCGCTCAGCATGGAGTGGTCGGTGAGTGCGGCCGAACCTGAAGATCGAACTGCTTGCGGGTGGCGGGATCAATTAGGCCGAACATCTCGTTGCAGTCGACAAGAACGTGGCACTCAAAGTGGCGTAAACTGTTCCGGCAGCGCGGCCACGTTTTTTCGGCTTAGCTGTGCCGTGTCCGGTGTCATCGAACCGATGCTTCACGTGCTCCTTCTGCATATGCTGTTGGTCGGCTCGCCCGGCACTCCGGATCCTTCGTCGTCGCTATCCTTGAGTCCGGTCACGATGCTTACGGAATCGGCATTTTCCACGCTTCCCGGCCCGGTGCGGGATACGCTCCGGAAGCGCGAATGTAAGATTCCCCAGCCTTGGCCGCGCATCGCTCCCGAGAATGTGATCTCCGGGCACTTCATTACGCTCCGCCGCCTGGATTATGCGGTGCTGTGTTCGAGGAACGGTGTGTCGGGAGTGCTCGTGATTAACGGTACAAATGGTCAGGTCATTGCCTCTCTGATGCCTGTCGCCGATTTG
The DNA here is from genome assembly GCA_023700825.1 of Thermoanaerobaculia bacterium. GTDB lineage: Bacteria > Acidobacteriota > Thermoanaerobaculia > Gp7-AA8 > Gp7-AA8 > JACPDH01. Next base: position 1,396 of record JAMPYE010000184.1, read on the forward strand.
TTCTACATGCAGGGGCAGGGCGGCGAGAGTATGGAATTTTCGCGCCGGATTGAGCAGCTCACTCCCCCAGACTCAGGCTTCTGCCTGGGCCTCGACTTCGAATGTCCGTGCGATGGTTCTGTTCTCGATGCAATCCTGGATTCGTTCGAGGGGAAGGCATCAGAAACACACTGCTACCGTCAGGGTTGGCATACGGTAACGTCTGGTGATTAGTGGTGGGTCGCCTAACACTGCGCCGGGCGGCGACGCGCGAAGGTACGAAGTGCTTCGGTGACTCGAGTCTTACTTGCCCTGCTGTTCGTCCTTCCGCTTCCAGCCTCGAGCGGGCAGCTTCCTCCGCAGACACTCACACCCGAGCTCCAACCAGGAGACTGTGACGTAATCGGAGCGGTGCTCCGCGCGTACGCCGCTTACGGTGAGGAACGAGGCGAATCATCCGGTTTCACCGGGCTTCACTTCTTCGTTGCTGACCGGTCGCAGCGGTTGGAAGCCAGGATGATCCCGGTATCGCGCTTCGACTTCTCCCCGAAGCAAAACGTGCTTTTTGATCGACTCAAGACTCAACTCGTGTACAGCTCGCTGATTCGCCGGGCAGGATTCGCGTCGCCGATATCGCGGTGCGAGTTGCCACGAGGATTCGCTTTCGCGGAGTCCTTCGAATCCGTTCATTCCATGAGCGACGAGCCGTGGCTCTCGATCATGTTCCAGGAGTACGACGGAATCGTTAGCGTGACGCTCCCCGGTTACAGTTCCGACGAATGTCGAGCCCTCGTGGAGGTTTATGGTCGATATCCCATCTGGGAAGAACGGCTCGTCTACTTGCTGCGAGCAACCGACCACGGATGGGAAGTGGAGGAGGCATTTCCGAGCCACCTCCAGGGAGAATGAGGTTGTCCCGTCGCAGCCTCCACGGTGCTATCCGTTAGGCGATCTGGTTTCGAGCTGCGAGTGACCTGTGTCCAATGGATATGATCCACTCGCGTTACGTAGTCAGCATTTTAATGGCAACACTTGCCGTCATAGGCTGCAGTGGTCCCGAGCTCCCACCGTTTCCGCCCATCGTCCATGACGCGAAACGAGAGTTGGCGGACTCCGGGCCGCGAAGTAGCCGGGAGCAGTTTCTGCGCGTACCGCGTCTCGCTGGTTGTTATGAAGTCGCACTCAGGCATTCCGGCGGTACGTTTCCCTACGGGTGGATTCCGGATGTTCTCGAACTTACCACGGACGACAACCCACGGTGTTGCGGCCCGGCGAGCGGATGGTATTCAGTTGGGTGGAACGAGGAATCTCGAGCTCAGTTTCTCGCGGGACAATGGTCCGAAGCAACGAACGGGAATGTCCATGTGTCATTTGGGTATGGCGGCATCCTTGAGTTTCGGCTGCGCCGGGATGGGAGCCGGCTCGTCGGTTCGGCTTCCAATGATTCAAGGAGTAGGGGGCACGACAAGGTTCATCCGCACGTGGTGCTGTCTCGGACATCCTGTCTGGGGAGGAAGTTCCGCTACCGACCATCCTACTCAGACCTCTGAGTCGCTCCTGCCGCGCGACCCGGGATCTGCCGGCAATCGAACACGAGACACCGGCGGGGGTGCTACGATCACCGCCTGAGTCGTATGAGACGCGCTATTCAATCTGGAAGTCCGCGATCGCGGCGATCGTGGCTTATCTCTGCAGTGATCCTCCTGCTCCCGACGCTGAACGCGGCGGGGCAGGCATCCGTGACTCGTCAGGTAGCGGAGTTTCGCGTTTCGAGTCCGACGCTCGGCCCGGCCGCCGGTTGGCAGACGTCTCCCTCCATCGCTGGAAACGGGAGTGGGTATCTTGCGGCATGGGTGGATGATCGAACCGGCCGCTCCGGCGTTCGGGTGACTCCACTCTCGTCTACCGGCGAGTCGTTGATCCCCGAAGGAGTGCCGCTGCCGGAGAGCGACTCGTTCGGGCGCACTGAAGTCGTCTGGGTAGGTTCGCACTACGTGGTGTTCTGGCTTGCGAACTACTCCGTTCAAGGGATTCGCGTATCAGCCGCGGGCGAGGTTCTCGACAATGCCCCGACGAGTTTCGGTGAGGCGGACTGGATCGGAGGCGTGGCATTCAATGGCTCCAGAATCCTTCTGATACGGAACCGATATCAGGGACATCTTGCGGATCTCCTGAGCTCGGACCTTCAGTCCATCAAGAGTGGGATTGAGCTTGGGCAGGGACACGCTGTCGATGTGGCTTCGGCAGGTGCGGAGTTCCTCGTGGCGATCGGCTCATTGCGCGAGACGAAGGAGTTTCTCAGCGTCAAGCGGATCAGCGATTCCGGAGAGGTCATGGCGTCGGAGCCAAATCCGGTGCTCGAAGTGCTCTCGGGCGGAGGCATCGAGCTCGCGAGCTCGGGGGATGGTTACCTCGCGCTGACTTCGAGCATCATTCGCAGCGCTGTCTTTCTCGCGCGGGACGGAACTCTTATCCGAGCAGTGACCCTCGAGGCAGGTTACGGAGCCGTCTCTCACGCGATCTGGACTGGGAGTGAGTACGCGATCGTCCTCGACACCGGCGGAACGACCACGACACTGCACCGTTACTCGAGAGACGGCGAGTTGCTGGCGGCTCCACTCGTGCTCGATGTGACTCCCCCTTTGAGCATTGAGGCGATCGCGGCGCGTGGAGCTTCCCTCTTGTTGATCCAGCAGCGGAATTCCGATCTCGAGGTTCGGATGAGCGATGCGGGCTCAGTCCTGCGACCCCTCACCGTGAGTGGACCGACCCAGATCCCGTTAGCTGTTGCGGCAGGGGGTGGCGTCGATCTCGCCGTGTGGCGCGATGGCAACCCGGGCAAGCTGCTAGCAGGGAGGAGGACGTGGAGCGGCGAACTTCTCGACGGAGCCGGACGCACCTTGCTCGAAGCTTCATACGTCGACGTGAGGGCGGCATGGACCGGCACTCTGTTCGTGGTGGTCTGGCGAGAGGAAGGGAACACGCTGCGCGCGGTCCGGCTCAGCGCCACGGATGGGGTCCTCGACGAAACGCCGATTGATCTTGCCTCGGATGTTTACGATTGGGCGATCTCTGGCGGTGGAGACAATCTTCTCGTGGCCTACGTAGAGCAGTCGGGTGGCGGGAAGCGAATGCTCGGTGTAATGCTCTCGGCGACGGGCGTGGTTGGCACGACGACGCTCGCGACGCTCGCGGATCCACTCGAAGTGGCTGGAAGCCCCTCGATCGCGTACGACGGAGCGGAGTTCGCGGTGGTGTGGGAGCGCAACTCGATTCTCGATCCTCAGCCAGGCTGCCCGATTGGCGTTTGTCCTCTCTTGTACGACACCACGATCGTGATGACGCGTGTCGGCCGGGACGGAGTGGCGAAGGATCCGGAGCCAGTCGTGATCGCCGCGAAGGCGCCGTTCGACACATACACGGGCGGGCCGCGTGTGGCTTCGACGGGGCACCGCTGGGTAGTTGTGTGGTCGAGAGGCGCCGAGCTGTTTGCACGGCGGGTCGGCCGGGATGGGCAGCTCCCCGATGGTTCACCATTCGACCTTCCGCCCGCGCTCCTTCCGGCGGGATTCCCTTACGAGCTGATCTACGACGGACGCGCGCTCTCGATGGTTCGCGATGGGATCATCGTGTCGGCGCTCGAGGAACGCCCAACGGGGATCGTCGCGTCTGGGCTTCACTCCACGATCGACGGAATCTGGTCGTTCGTACCTCCGGTGGCCTCACGGGGCGACGGAACGTGGCTCCTGGGCTACGGCCGCAACGACCAAGCCAATGGTGGTATCAGGAGCATGTTTGTCTCGCTCATGACGTCGGTCGAAACTCGGCGAGGCCGTGGCGCACGAAGGTAGGCGTGTCATCGAACTCCTGGCTCGAGAGGTGTTAGAGTACCCAGAGCGTGCCCGCACCGCCAAGCAGCTGGCGTTAGGCCGAAAACATGCGATTCTTGATCGTGGCTGCCGTGCTTCTCGGTTCTCCGGTGGAATCGACAGCGGTGTCGGACCCGACTAGCGCGGTAATCGCGGAGCTTGTTTCGGAGGCGGCGCAATTCCATTCGCAACACAGGAAGCCCGTTCCTGGTCGACTGGTCATCGCCAATGAGACGATTCGTCCGTGCGCTGAGTGTCGCGGCGAGAACTCCACGGGCATCGATGAATCGGGTAATCACATTCCCAAACGGCTCGATCACCGAGCGTGGACCGAGTTCCGCCGTTTGGCCGATACCGCCATGTTCAAGGATCTGTTTGCGGATCAAGCCTCGAAACGAATTGACGCTACGAGAGTTCCCAGCGGAGCGCTTCTTGTTTCGTCCTCGGCTGTTGAGCTCTGGCCTGAAGGTTATCCAGATTGCGAGCGTATTTATCAGCGCTTCCCTCGAGCCGCGGGTGCTGTTCGCCTGAGTTCAGTCGGCATTTCGTCGGACGGGATGGAAGCGGTGATCTACGCTGAAATCACCATGGTGTGCTCGGTTAGTCGGAGGTTCTATCATCTGAGCAATGCTACTGGTGCATCGTGGAAGGTGGATTGGGTCGCTCCGGTCTGGTTCATGCCGGGATGCTAGTGTTGTGGCGCTTCGGCCTGACGACGGCAAAGCGCATGAGGTGGCGCAACCCCGATGTGCTGAAGCGTGCCAGAGTTTCCCGGGCACACCCGAATCGCTGAGCGTCGAGAGTTTCGCCAACTCGCTCGCCCGGATCCAGCGCTCCGTGCTGAGCTGAAATCAGTCGCGCCTCCCGCCAGCTCGTCGCGCTTGCGTGCACGCGGCCGGGGGAGCACGATTTGTCCATGCGACTGCGAATCGCGTTGGTCATCCTAATGCTCGTCGTCGCGCTCCCCGCTCCCGCGCCGCTCGTCTGCTATTCCGACGACGTGATTCCGATCGTGCGCTCGCTGCATGATTCCCCCGAAGGCCTCGTCGCGACGCTCGGCGGGAAGTTCGGCGAGCGGCGGGCAATCCTTTTCGATGGAGTCGCGTGGCACGAGACCACGCTCGACATCAGCGTACTCGGACGCCGGAACGCGACCTGCCCGGTGGAGTTCCGTGCGAAGCGATTCGTCAGCCCCGACGAGAGCGAGTTCAGCGGCTCGACCGAAACGATCTGTGCAAGCTCCGCGAGATTTGTGTACGGCGGGATTCACTTCTACGCCGGTGAAGGAGAAACCGGAACGGGTGGCCTGCTTCGCTTCGACACGAAGACGCGCGCTGTCGAGCTGCGGCGCCTGCCGATGCTTCGCGATGTCTCGGTCAACAGCATCGCGGCCGAAGGAGACGTCGTCTGGTTCGGGACGACGCAATACGGAGAGTGCGTCGGCGATCCGTTCGTGCACGGCCTCGTGCGCTACGACTGGGTGACGCGCGAGGTGATAACGTATGAAGGGAGTGACGACGGCCCGATCGGGTTCGTGATCAACGACATTCTCCTTTCTCCGGAGACGATCTGGGTCGCGACCGATCTCGGTGTCTCTCGGTTCGATCGCTCCGACGGTACTTGGCATCACTTTATGCCGTACGAGCACGACGGCTGCGTCTCAGCGCCGGAGCTGCCGGCGCGTGCTATCGCGACGGTTCTACTCGACACCACACCGCGTGAGGCGTTGATGAACGAGTCGTTCGAGAACCAGCTCGTCGAAGGCTTCGCGCTTTTCCGCCCGCGCTTTCTTCGTGAGTACCTTCAGTCGAAGCCCGCGGCGGACTGGCAATGTCCCGAGCTTCGCTTTCTCGGAAGCAGGATGCCTGATTTTGCGACTTTCCGCCGAAGGCTGCTCCCTTTTGCGCCTCCGGGAAGCGAGCGTTTCTCGTGCGCTGTCGAAGGATTCGCCCGGGAGCGGCATGTTGAACCGGAGTGGAGAGATCTCGCCGTAGCGACGTGGAAAATCGCGCCCGGCTCGGTTCCGCCGGAGGCGTTCCGATGGTTCCGGGGAGATCGCGAGGTCGCGGAGCTGCTCGCCGCGAGCCGCAATCCGGAGTCGATCGCCGTCGTCCCACAAGTTCTCGGCGAGGCCTCGGTGCCCCTGCTGGCGCCGATCATTGAAGGTTACACACCAGACACGAGAGTCAGTTTTCGCCAGCTTGCGGCGGTCTACGCTCTCGAGCTCGCGACGCACCGGCGCGTGGACCCAGATGGGCAGGTCGAAGTTCTTCCCGATGGAAGCAACCAGCCGTGGTACGCGGAGGTAGCGTCCTTCGATCGATTTTTCGACGAGCGGGTGATGGATTGGAGCGCCGCGGAGGAGTCGGCAGTCGTGACGCTCTGGAAGGCGCGGCTGAATGAGAATCGAGCCGTCGCGAGCTCGAGGGAGACAAATTGAGATCCTCGGTGCTCGCGGGATTGGTCGGCTTGATGATGGGAGTTCAAGCGCTGTCCGCAACCGGCGCGGAGACAACGCGGGAGCCGGGCGCGCGTCCAGGCATCCACGTCTACGAGAGCGAGACATGCGGCATTCGAATCGAGTATCCGGCGAGCTGGAAGGTCGTGCCGGGTCTGGAAGCGAAGTTGCACTACGGGGGCGACTATCGCGAGCCGACTCCGTGCGCAGTCGGTTTGCTGCCTCCGGGGTGGCAAGCATACCTACACTCCTCGGATGTTCCCCTCAGTGAGTTCCCCGTGACCGTGGTGCTGAAAGACGCGGAGCTTCGAGAGGCTGCGTTCCAGGCAGACTTCCGTAGGGTCGGCGACCTGAGGCGACGAATCGCTCGCTACAAGGAAGAGTTAGGCGCCGACGACTGGGTGTTTCCCTTTCTTCAGTCCGAGATTCCGGCCCAGTGGATTCGTACGCCATGCTGTCGA
>JAMPYE010000185.1 GCA_023700825.1 Thermoanaerobaculia bacterium
ACAGGCAGCGTGAGGTGAGAACGTGGGGAGCGATGAGCAGGCAGGAGCAGAGATCGTACCGCACACTCCGCCGCCCATACGCCACGACGGACCGCACAGCTGTGAGCGGGAGCACGGAATCAACCGGCCAGTTACGCTAACGTTCTAACAACTAACAACTAACAACTAACAACTAACAACTAACAACTAACAACCCGCACCGAGGATCCTCCGATGATTGCTGACAAGTTCCGCGGGCTCGGCACGGCGCTGGTAACGCCGTTCAAGGCGGACGGCTCGATCGACGAGTACGGGCTCGAGAAGCTCGTCACCCTGCAGATCGAGGACGGCGTCGACTTTCTCGTCCCATGCGGTACGACCGGGGAGAATCCGGCGCTCTCGATGACCGAGCACTCCCGCGTGGTCGAGCTCGTCACGCGGCGCGCGAATGGCAAGGTGCCGATCCTCGCCGGCGCGGGCAGTAACTCGACCGAGAAGGCCGTGGACCTCGCGCTCGCCGCGCGAGACCTGGGCGCCGATGGAATCCTCTCGATCACCCCGTTCTACAACAAGCCGAACCCCGACGGGCTCCTGCGCCACTTCGAGATGCAGGCGGACGCCATCGAGGACATGCCGATCGTTCTCTACAATTGTCCGGGGCGGACCGGTCTCAACATGACCGCTGCGACCACGCTGCGAATTGCGCGCGCGATCCCGAATGTCGTCGGCGTCAAGGAAGCATCGGCGAATCTCGAGCAGATCCTCCAGATCCTCCGCGACAGGCTCAAGGACTTCCTCGTGCTCAGCGGCGACGACGCCTGGACCCTTCCGCTCATCGCCGCCGGCGCCGACGGGGTCATCTCCGTCGCGTCGAACGAGATTCCGAAGCTGATGAGCGAGATGGTCGACGCCGCGATGCGGGGCGACTTCGCGGCGGCACGGCCCATTCACGAGCGAATCCTTCCCCTGATGACCGGCAACTTCATCGAGTCGAACCCGATCCCGGTCAAGGCGGCGATGAAACTGCTCGGCATCATCGACAGCGACGCCGTGAGGCTCCCCCTCGCCGCGATGTCGGAGGAAAACTACGCGAGGATGCGCGCGATACTCGCGGAATTGAGAATTCAAATTTGAGACTTGAGAGGTTGCCGGTTGCAGAACCCGCGCAACGGGGGAACGTGACGGATTGAGAGTCGCACCGTGAACGGACGCTGGTCCGTCACCATGTCTCAATCCTCAATTCCCGATTCTCAATTCTGCGATCCGGAGGAGAGAAGGAAATGAACCCGACGCAACAGAAGCTCGAGACGCTCGACAAGGTCCACGACCGCATGGAGCAGATCCGGATACTCGGACAGTTCCTGGCCGAGCTCGAAAAGGGGGCGGTGCGCGCGGCGGTGCGCGACGAAGACGGCGTGTGGGTGGCGCAGGCGTGGGTCAAGGAAGGCATCCTGGCCGCATTCCGCATCGGCGTCATCAACGAGTTCGCGTCGGGCGCGCTCTCGTTTCTCGACAAGGACACGATGCCGCCGCGCAGGTTCCGCAAGGAGGACGGCGTGCGCATCGTCCCGGGCGGAACCGCGGTGCGGCGGGGCGCCCACGTCGCCAAGGGTGTCGTGATCATGCCTCCCGCCTACGTCAACGTCGGCGCCTACGTCGACGAGGACACGATGGTCGACTCCCACGCGCTGGTTGGATCGTGCGCGCAGATCGGCAAACGGGTCCACATCAGCGCGGCGGCACAGATCGGCGGCGTGCTCGAGCCGGTCGGCGCGCTCCCCGTGGTCATCGAAGACGACGTCATCGTCGGCGGGAACTGTGGAATCTACGAAGGGACGATCGTCCGCCCGCGCGCCGTGATCGGAGCCGGCGTCATCCTCACGGCGTCGACGCCCGTCTACGACGCCGTACGCGAGCAGATCTACCGCCGCACACCGCAGCGACCTCTCGAGATCCCTTACGGGGCCGTCGTCGTACCGGGCAGCCGCCCCTTTGCGAGCGATTTCGCCAAAGAGCACGGCCTTCACGTCGCCACGCCGGTAATCGTGAAATATCGCGACGAAAAGACCGACGCCGCGACGCTCCTCGAGGAGGCGCTCCGGTAAGGATCGTGAGCGCCGACGTACCAGCGACTACCGGTCCGCGCGTGGCCTTCCCAACCAGGCTCGTCGCCGACGCCTCGCTTCTGCTCGCAATCGCCGTCCCGCAGCTGGTCTGGTCGTGGCGCCGATGGGCCGACCCGCTCGTCGACTTCGGCCGGGAGCTCTACGTCCCCTGGCGGCTCGCCGAGGGCGAGATCCTCTATCGCGACATCGCTCACCTCAACGGGCCGGTCTCGATGACGTACCACGCCACGCTCTTTCGCATGTTCGGCGTCTCCTACTCGGTGATCATCGCTTCGAACCTCGTCGTGCTCGCGCTGATCTCCGTCGTGCTTTACGCGCTCTTCGCCCGGGGCTCGCGCGTCGCGGGCCCCGTGGCGGCCGGGACGTTTCTCGCCTTTTTCGCGTTCGGCCACTACACCGGGATCGGCAACTACTCCTACCCGAGCCCTTACGCGCACGAGGCGACGCACGGCCTTCTCTTCGTCCTGGTCGCCCTCTACGCGCTCGATTGGGCGCTGCGGGCGGGCCGGTTGGCCGGCTTCCCGCTTGCCGGGATCGCGACAGGCCTCGCGGTCGTGTCGAAGGCAGAATTCGCGCTGGCGGCAACTGCAGTCGCTGCGACGGCGATCGTGCTCGTGCCACGTGGCAGGCGGTTCCGCGCCGCTGCCGCGCTCGCGTCGGCCGCGATCGTCCCGTACGTCATCGGTGTCGCGGCGTTCTCCCGCTACATGCCGGTGCGCGATGCCGCGATGTCGGTGCTCGGCTCCATCACTCTGCTCGCCCGGACCGACGTCGGCAAAGGGATCTATTACACCAGTGGAATGGGGCTGGACGCGCCGCTCCACAACGTCGGGATCGCTACGCTCTCTGCGGCAATCTTCGGTGCAGGCGTCGCCCTCGCCGCATGGTCGAGTCGCCGGGCGGCGCAGGTGGTTACGAGGCCCGCCGCGAAGCTTCCGTTCTACGCGATCCTCGCCGGCCTCTCCGCGTCGGGCCTTCTCGTCGGACCGTCCTCCGCGGGGCGAGTCCTCACGATCACGACGCTCGCGATTCTCGCGTGGGTCGTGTACGACGCGGCAAAGACGCGGCATGACGAACGCCACGAGGCGCCGGCACTGCTGCTCTTCGCGGTCCTCGCGATGGCGCTCCTGGCGAAGATGATTCTCTTTCCGAGGATCTACCACTACGGATTCGTGCTCGCGATGCCGGCCGGCGTGCTGCTCGTCATCGCGCTCTGCCGGCTCGTGCCGCAGCGCCTCGACGGCGGAGGCAGACGGGTGTTTCTCACCTGCGCGCTCGCGTTCCTCTGCTGCCTGGCGTTGCACTGCCTGAGCGTCTCGAAGTGGCGCTACGGCATGAAGAACGTCGCGATCGGAAGCGGCGGCGACCGGATCGTCGCGTACGACCCGCGCGTCGATCCGAGGAGCGCGATCCTGGTCAACGCGCTCGACTGGATCGAGCGAAACGTCCCGCGCGAGGCGAAACTCGTCGTGGTCCCGACGGGTTCGATGATCAACTTCCTCACCCGGCGACGGGGCGGGCACCATCCCAGCGTCATGCCCCCTGAGCAGAGCGCCTTCGGCGAGGAACGAATCGTCCGCGACCTGAAGACCGACGCACCGGACTTCGTTCTGCTCGTGCTCAGCGACGAGCGGGGGTATGGTGTTGGACCGTTCGGCCGCGACCCTCGGTTCGGCGCCATGCAAATGGCCTGGATCGAGCGAAACTACCGCGCGATCGGACGGTTCGGGGCGGCGCAGGTGGTCGGGCCGGCGTCCGGAATCGAGGTATTCGAACGCAGCGGCAGGCAGGGCACGAAATGAGACAGGCAAAAAGGTTCACGTCGATCGAAATGTCCCTGATCCGCCAGATGAACGCGATGGCGAAGCCGTCGACGATCAACCTCGGAATCGGTGAGCCTAACGTCGAGCCCGATGTCGAGCTGCTCTCGATGGCGCGCGCCGCCGCCACGGGCGACTGGCACTACTCGCCCAACGCCGGCAACCTCTCCCTTCGCGAGCTCGTGTCGGCGAGGCACGGCGGAAGCCACGATCCGAACCGCGAGATCTGCGTCACCGCGGGAACGATGGAGGCGCTCTACGCGATCGCCCAGGCGTTCGTCGATCCGGGCGACGAAGTGCTCGTCCCCGATCCCGGCTTCCTCGCTTATCCCGCCATCGCAACGCTCGCCGGCGCAACGCCGGTACCCTACCCTCTCCTCCCCGGATCGTGGGACGTCGATCTCGATACCCTGCGCAGGCTCGTCACGCCGCGGACGAAGATGATCGTCGTCAACACGCCGTCGAACCCGACCGGCGCAATCCTCTGCGAGAAGACCCTTCGGGCAATCGCGGCGCTCGCAGACGAGCACGACATCCTCGTCGTGGCCGACGAGGTTTATAGCGAGATCTTCTACGAGACCCGGCCCCCGTCGATGCTCGGCATGGGGCGCAACGTCGTCGTGGTCGACGGCATGTCGAAAAGCCACGTCATGACAGGGTTGCGACTGGGGTGGATCCTGGCCCGCCCCGAGTTGATGACGACGATTTACAAGTCGCACCAGTACATCGCGACCTGCGCCTCGGTCTTCTCCCAGCAGCTGGCCGAGCGAATTCTCGCGAGCTCCGAGTGGAACGCCGGCTGGCTCGTCCGGATGCGCGCACAATTCGCGGCGCAGCGTGACGCGCTCCTCGACGCGCTGCGCGACGATCTCGGCCTCACGCTGCCGCCGCCCGCGGCCGCGTTCTACGCCTTCTTCGCCATCCCGTCACCCGATTCTCTGGCGCTTGCGACGAAGGCGGCGGCGGAAGCGGACGTGCTCGTGATTCCGGGCATCGCCTTCGGCGAGCGCGGCGAAGGCCATCTCCGCGTCTCGTACGCCTCGGATATCGCCACGCTCCGCGAAGGCGTCCGACGTCTCTCCCCGATCGTGCGCGGCGCCTGATCGCCGGTGGCGCAGGCACTCCTGCCTGCGTGCGGCGCAACGCGCCGCCCTCTCGCACATCGGAATGTGCCGCTACCACGTCGCCTCCGGCGACGCGCAGACAGGAGTGTCTGCGCCACACGCTTCGCCGAAGCCCTACCTTCCGCCAGCCACGCGAAAGAGCCGTTGCCCGTCCAGCTCGCCCAACTCGTCGAAGTCGATTCCGGCGCCGGCGACGAGATCGCGCACCGTCGCCGAGGCGACGACTCCGTGCGGCGGGGCGCGCCTGGCGATGCCTCGCGCGATCGTCACCGCGCCGCCGCTGAGGGACTCGCCCGCGACGTCGCACTCGCCTGTATGCACGCCCGCGGCGAGGGAGACGCCGGCTCTTCTCGCGGATTCGACGATCGCCGCGCCGCAACGCACCGCGCGCGCCGGACCGTCGAACGCCGCGTCGAGCTCAGCGTCCGGCGCAGGAAGTCTCCGGCCGCGGTACCACGCCGTCTCGCGCTGCACGAGCCCGCCGAGCTTCGACTCGACGTCAGGATCCACGATCGGCTCGACCGCCCGCACCGAAAGGATCGTCGCGAGCACGCGATCGGGCTCCTCCGCGTGTCTCACTCCGGTGAGAAACTCCTCGATCTCGTCGAGAATCTCGTCCTGATCCCCGACGAACGGAAGATGGTCATTGCCGGGGAGCTCGACGAACTTCGCACCCGGAATCCTGCTCGCGACGTAGCGCCCCTCTTCGACCTTGAGGCAGACGTCGCCGCGCCGGTGGATCACGAGCGACGGCACGCGGATCGTCGGAAGAACGGCGCGGATGTCGATCTGGGCGTTCATCTTCGTCAGGGCGACGGCCGCCGACGGGGACGCTCCCATGCGAAGGTAGGCCGCCCACCAGTCGCGAAACTCCGGATCTCCCGCGCGGCTCGGCGCGCGCTCGGCGACGCCGACCGGGCCGCCCCACTCGCGCTGCATGAGGTCGAAGAACGCCTCGCGCTGTTCCTGCGTCGGTCCCCACGGATAGTCGTCGTCACGGATCCTCTTCGCGTACGTTCCGATCATGACGAGCGCGGAGGTCTTCTCGGGATAGGTCGCGGCGAAGAGGCTGCACATCGGCCCGCCTTCGGAAACGCCGCAGAGCGCGGCGCGGGTCGATCCCGCGGCCTCCATCACCGCGCGCACGTCGTCCATCCGCTGTTCGAGCGTCGGCAGCTGGTCGATCGGAACGCGGTCCGACAGCCCGGTGCCGCGCTTGTCGAAGAGGATCAGGCGCGAGAACGACGCCAGCCGCGAAAGAAACCGCGCAAACGACGGCTCGCGCCAGAAGTACTCGAGGTGCGAGACCCAGCCCATCACGAAGACCAGGTCGATCATTCCGCTGCCGACGACCTGGTAGGCGATGTTCACCTCGCCGCTGCGCGCGTAGCGTGTCTCGGGAATCTCGAGCTTCCGGGCCACGCGGCCCGACGGCGTCGAGAGCTCGAATCGCGACGGCGATACCGTGCCGCTCCCCACTGCGCGCAGCGCGAAAGCGAGATCGCGCGCCGAGTGGAACCGTTCGGCGGGATGCTTGGCGAGGCATTGTCCGACGATCCGCTCGAGCTCGACGGGGATTGCGACCCCCGCCGACCGAATCGGCGCCGGCTCGCGGTGAAGCACCGCCCACAGCGCCTCGACCGGCGTCGGATCGTAGAAGGGAAGCCGTCCCGTCAGCATCTCCTGAAGCAGGCAGCCGAGGGCGAAGACGTCGCAGGCCGGGCCGACGGGCTCGTCGCGGATCTGCTCGGGAGCCATGTAGCCGATCGTGCCGATGGCGCCGCCGTGCCGGTTCGGATATGGATTCGTCGGCTCCTCGTCGCCTTTGTCGTTGCGCTCCGCCGCACCGACGGTGTGCGCCAGCCCGAAGTCGAGCACCTTTACCCGTCCGTCCGCGAGGAGAAATGCGTTCTCCGGCTTCAGGTCGCGGTGAATGATGCCCTTGCGATGCGCGGCGTCGAGACCATCGGCGATCTCCGCGGCGATCGTCGCGGCACGGCGCCACGACATCGGCCCTTCGCGCACGAGCGCGGCGCGGACCGTCTCCCCTTCGAGCAATTCCGTCACTGCGTAGGCGACCCCGTTGCTCGTTCCGAAGTCGAAGATCGAGAGAATGTTCGGGTGAGAGAGCGCCGCGACCGCCTTCGCCTCCCGCTCGAAGCGGAGTGAGGCATCGTTGTTCCCTGCGAAGTGCGTCGAGAGCACCTTGATCGCCACCTCACGATCGAGGCGTGTGTCCGTCGCGCGCCAGACCTCGCCCATCCCACCCGCCGCGACGGGCGCGGTAATCCTGTATGGACCGAGCATCGAGCCGATCTGCAACGCGTTCATCGCGGGTTTCCCGCTATGCTACCGCACCTCGCCGGGATGACGGCGGGCGCCGCGAATTGTTACGACAGCGAAAAAGCAACCGGGAAGAGTCCGACATCCATGCCGATCTACGAGTTCTACTGCCGCGACTGCCACACGATCTTCAGCTTTCTCTCTGCGCGCATCGACACGACGAGCGTCCCCTCGTGCCCGAAGTGCTCGAAAACGCAGCTCGAGCGTCAGGTCTCGCGGTTCGCGATCTCGAAGGGCCTGCCCGATCCCGCGAGCGCGAGACCGGGAGCGGGAGGCGACGAGTCTCTCTCGCCACAGGAAGAGAAGATGATGCGGGCGATGGAAGGGCTCGCGGCCGACGCCGAATCGCTCGACGAGAATGACCCTCGCCAGATGGCCGGCTTTCTCCGGCGTCTCTACGGCTCCGCCGACCTGCCCGTCGGGCCGGCGATGGAAGAGGCGATGCGCCGGATGGAGGCGGGCGAGGATCCGGACGCCATCGACGAGGAGCTCGGAGACCGCCTCGAGGCCGAGATGCCGTTCGGCGACGACGAGTCGCCGCTCTCGAAGGAAGGGCGCACGAAGTGGAAAGGCCGTCGCCGCCCGCCGGTGCGGGACGAGACGCTGTATTCGATGTAGGCGGAAGGCGAGAGGCGAGAGGCGATGAGCCAGCGGCCACCAGCCCTGGATCTCGCAGGATGCGCCGCCTCCGCGCGGAAACCGAAATGGAGAATGTCGAATGAGGAACGAAGAATGAAGGAGTGC
>JAMPYE010000186.1 GCA_023700825.1 Thermoanaerobaculia bacterium
CGCGCGCCTCGCGCGCGACCCTGCGCTTGTCGGCTTCGGACGTCGTGCTGTCGATCTGCGCCGCCGCCACGCCGACCTCCCGAAGTGAGTCGACCTGGTCCTTCATCAGTGCGATGAGGGGCGACACGACGACGGTGAGATCGTCGAGAACCAGCGGCGGCACCTGGTAACAGAGTGATTTGCCGCCGCCCGTCGGCATCACGACGAGCGAATCGCGCCGCTCGAGCGTGCCGAGAATCGCCTGCGCCTGCAGCGGCCGGAGCGAGGAGAACCCCCAGACGCGACTCACCACTTCGCCGACACGATCCGGAAGGTTCATTCGCTCCCGAGTGTACCTCGGACCCCGCGCGCCGCCCCGCGGCGGCGGCTATCGGAACGAGACCACGTGGAGTGGATCGGGCAGGTTCAGCTTCGGCAGCGGAATCGGCGGAGGCACCGGAGGCAGCTTCAAGGCGGCTCCGATCTCGAGCCTGAGCGGATCGTCGAACCCCTTCTTGAGCGTCCATCGGCCGTCGATCAGAAACCACGCGCGGTCGTGATACCTCGGGTCGATCGCGATGTAGGCGACCGCGGGAGGCCTCGCTCCGAATTTCTTCGCGATGCCGGGAGGAAGCCCTCCCTTCTTCGCGAGCCCCGGAGGCACGCCAGCGCCTTTCGCGCCGGGCTGCGCCCCACCCTGCTTTGCCTGCCCGGGAGACGTTCCCTTCTTAGCCTTGTCGGCAGCGGCCGGCAGCGCAATCAACGCTGCGCACAGTGCAAATGCGATTGTCGTCTTCATGAACGTGAGGACGCGAAGTCGGGGCGCTACATTCCCCGTTTCGGCGTGATCGCGGCGCACCGTGTAGTTACTACCCGGTGCACCGCGCGGCCCCCGGGTAGTAAGTGCTCTGTCGCGCCCAATGGGCGGAGGCTAGCGTGGGGACGCGTCCACGAAAGCGCCGGATTTCGTGGAAACGCGGAGGTGATCGATGTTTGGACGGCGCCGTCCTGAAAGAGCGCTGCCTCTCCGGGGCGAGCTTCTGAGCCTCGACGGGCTCGAGGAGCGCGCGAAGACGCTGGCCGCGGTCTTCACGCTGCTCCCTGCTTCCAGAACGGGCAGGCACAACGTCCTGCCGCGTCTCGAGGAGAACATCCGCGTGCTGAGCGCGTCGTACCGCTCGTTCGCCGACGACGTCCACAAGGGCGTCGCCGTTCCACCGGCAGCAGAGTGGCTGCTCGACAATTTCCATCTCGTCGTGTCCGAGGCGCTCGCGGTCAAGCACGACCTCCCCTACCGCTACTACCGGAAGCTTCCGAGACTGGCGGCGCGCGAAGACGCGGGAAGAGCCCGCATCCACGCGATGGCGCTCGAGCTGATCCGCCACGGTGACGGGAGGCTCGACGCGGAGCGGCTCACGCGATTCGTCCTCGCCTTTCAGACCGTGGCACCGCTCACGATCGGCGAGCTCTGGGCATGGCCCAGCATGCTCAAGCTCGCGCTCCTCGAAAACCTGAGGCTCCTGTCGGATGGAATCATCGCGGCGCGTGCGGCACGCCAGGAGGCAGACGTCGCGTTCGCGCGCCTCGAGAGCGGCGATAGTCCCGCCTCCCTTCCGTCGCCCCTGCCCACGGCGTTCGTCGCGCAACTGCGGCAGCGGATGCGCGAATACGATCCGCGCGTGTCCCCCCTCGCTGCCGCGGTGGAGAAAGCGCTCGCCGCGGGAGGCACGACTCCCGAAGACGCGGTACGTTCCGAGAACCAGCGGCAGGCGATCGACCAGGTCTCGATCAGCAACACCGTGACGAGCCTCAGATTCTGCGCGACGCTCGACTGGAGCCGCTTCGTGGAAGAGGTCAGCGTTGTGGAGAAGATCCTCCGGCGGGACCCGGCCGGAGTCTACCCCCGGATGAACTTCGCCAGCCGTGACTCGTACCGCCACGCGGTCGAGGAAACCGCGGATCCAACCGGCGAGGCGCAGATTCGCGTCGCCCTTCGCGCCGTGGAGAGCGCGCGTCTTGCCGCCGAGCGGTCGGGAATCGACGAGCGGGCCGCGCACGTGGGCCATCACCTGGTCGGGGAAGGCAGGCACGGCCTCGAGATCGACGTCGCGTACCTCCCTCCCTCCGCGAAACGGCTTCGGCGCTGGGCCTTCGCCCACGCGACCGGGGCATACCTCGGCAGCGTCTCCCTGCTCACCACCGTCGGCGTTCTGCTCGCGTACACCTATGCAGGGGCACCGGATTCTCCCGCGCTGGCGGCGTTCGCCGCGCTCCTCGCGCTCCTCCCCGCCAGCGAGTTTGCCGTGCGAATCGTGCAGTACATCGTGCCGGCGCTCGTGCCACCACGCCGGCTACCGCGCATCGATTTCAGCAGAGAGGCAGTGCCGGACAGCGCCAGGACTCTCGTCGTGGTGCCCGTGCTTCTCGGAAACGTCGCGGAGGTCGAAAGCACCATCGCGCACCTCGAGGTGCAGGCGCTCGGCAATCTCGAGCCTAACATTCACTTCGCGATTCTGAGCGACTTCAAAGACGCATCCACGCCCGAGGTCACCGGCGACGGCGAGATCCTGCGCGCAGCGATCGCCGGCATCGAGGAGCTCAACCGCCGGCACCAGCCCGACGGGAACGACCGCTTCTTCCTACTCCATCGCGACCGCCAGTGGAATGCGAAAGAAGGGGTGTTCATGGGTTGGGAGCGGAAGCGGGGGAAGATCAAGGAGCTCAACCGGCTCTTGCGCTCTCCGGACGACACCGGCTTCTCCGTCAAGATCGGGAACCTGTCGATACTCCCTTCGGTGCGTTACGTCCTGACGCTCGACGCCGACACGCGGCTCCCGAGGGATGTAGCGAAGACGTTGATCGGGATCATCTCGCACCCGCTCAACAAGCCTGCCGTCGACCCCGAGCTTCGCAGAGTCACACGGGGTTACGGCATCCTCCAGCCGCGCGTCAGCGTCAACCTGTCGAGCGCGGCAGGTTCGCTCTTCGCACGGGTCTACGCGGGGCACACGGGCGTCGATCCGTACACGACCGCCGTGTCGGACGCCTACCAGGATCTCTTCGACGAAGGCAGCTTCACGGGCAAGGGGCTCTACGACGTCGACGCCTTCCAGGCCGCCGTCGGTGGCCGTGTCCCTGAGAACACTCTGCTCTCGCACGATCTCTTCGAGGGACTCCACGCGCGAACGGCGCTCGTCTCCGACGTCGAAGTCGTCGACGACTACCCCGCCAACGTGCTCGCGCATGCGCGACGGCAGCATCGCTGGGTGCGCGGCGACTGGCAGATCCTCGCCTGGCTCTTCCCGGTCGTTCCTACGCCGCAGGGCTTCGCCAGGAACCGCCTGCCGCTCGTCAGTCAGTGGAAGATCTTCGACAACCTGCGGCGCAGCCTCCTGGCACCCGCGCTGCTCGCGTACTTCGTGGCTGCATGGACGGTTCTGCCGAAGAGCCCTCTCATCTGGACCGCCGGCGGACTGGCACTGCTCGCGTTTCCGTTCGTGTCATCGCTGCTGCACTGGTTGAACCCCCGACCGGCGCACGCACCGGCTCGCGTGCACATGCGAGCCATCCTGGAGGACGTCAGCACGTCATTCGCGCAAGCGCTCCTGACGCTGGTCTTCCTTCCGTTCCAGGCATGGGAGATGGCGCACGCCATCGTGCTCACGCTCGTCAGGCTCGTCGTCACGCAGCGCCGTCTGCTCGAATGGGAGACAGCCGCCACGCAGGCAGCGCGCGCAGCCGGCCTTCTGCAGTCGGGCGTGCGTTCGTTCTTCGTGGAGATGGCCGCAAGCCCGATCGCCGCAATCGGGATTCTCACGCTCGTCGGCTCCGCGCGCCCGTCGCTGCTGCCTCTCGCGCTGCCATTCGTCGTCGTGTGGATCGCGGCGCCCGCCTGCGCGTACTGGCTCAGCCGCTCGACCGTGCCTCGCCCCCGGGAGCTCTCGCCGGAGGACCGGTCACTGCTGCTCGAAGTGGCGCGGAGGACGTGGACCTACTTCGACACGCTGATGGGCCCCGAGGACAACTGGCTTCCCCCCGACAACATCCAGGAGGATCGAACGCCGGCGGTGGCGCACCGGACGTCGCCGACGAACATCGGGATGGGGCTGCTCTCCACGCTTGCGGCGCACGATCTGGGGTTCCTGTCCCTCGAAGACATGGTCGGGCGCCTCGACAGGACGTTGACGTCGGTCGAGGCGCTGGAGCGCCATGAAGGGCACCTCCTCAACTGGTACGACACGCAGAACCTCTCACCGCTGATTCCGCGTTATGTGTCGACGGTCGACAGCGGCAACCTGGCTGGCGCGCTCGTCGTCCTGGCTGAGGGTTGCCGGCTGCTCCGTGCGTCGCGACCGGAGCTGGCGTCGCGGTTGGCCGACATCGCCGTTCGGGCCTCCGCCCTCGCGGACGGGATGAACTTCAAGTTCCTCTTCGATCGGGACCGACAGCTCTTCTCGATCGGCTATCGCCTCGCCGACAGCGAGTCGCCGGGACGCGCGGACCCTTCCTACTACGACCTCCTCGCTTCGGAGTCCCGCCTCGCGAGCTTCTTCGCCATCGCGAAGGGCGACGTCCCGCAGAATCACTGGTTCCGGCTCGGACGGCTGGTCGTCAGCGTCGCTGGCACCCCGACGCTCGTCTCCTGGAGCGCGACGATGTTCGAGTACCTCATGCCGCTCCTCCTGATGCGGTCCTATCCGGGAACGCTCCTCGAGCAGAGCTGCAGGATGGCCGTCAGGACGCAGATCGAGTACGGGCGCGATCGCTCCGCTCCATGGGGCATCTCCGAATCCGCTTACGATCTCGTCGACCGGTCCGGCAACTATCAGTACAAGGAGTTTGGCGTTCCCGGCCTCGGGTTGAAGCGCGGACTGGGCGACGAGCTCGTCGTCGCTCCCTACGCGACGGTACTGGCCGCGATCCTCGAGCCGGCCGAAGCCGCGCGCAACCTCCGCCGCCTGACGCACGAAAACGCGGAAGGGCCGCTCGGCTACTACGACGCCGTCGACTACACGCCGCGCAGGCCGAGTGAGCTCGACGAGCCCGAGGCCGGGCGTCCCGGCGCAGGCGTCGTCGTGAAGACCCTCATGGCGCACCACCAGGGAATGACGATCGTGGCCATTGCCAACGTCCTTCTCGACGACGTGATGGTCGGTCGATTCCACGCAGACCGGCGAGTCCAGGCGACCGAGCTGCTGCTTCAGGAGCGCATCCCGCGCGAGGCGCCCGTCATGGATTCGCGGCACGCCGAGGAGACACGCACCGAGCCTCAGCTGATCGCGCGCCCTCCACGCCGCCTCCGCTCACCTCACACGGCGTACCCTCGCGCTCAGATTCTCTCGAATGGCAATTACGTGGCGATCGTGACGAACGGAGGTGGTGGCTCGAGCTTCTGCGGCGGCCGCGCCGTGACGCGATGGCGCGAGGACAGCACTCGCGATCCTGGAAGCCAGTTCGTCTATCTGCGCGACGTCCACACCGGAGACGTCTGGTCGGCGGCCTGGCAGCCCATCGGCAGGGAGCCGGACAGTTACCTCGTGGAGTTCCGGACCGAGAAGGCGACCTTCGAGCGCCTCGACTACGACATCGCGACCCGGCTCGAAGTCGCGGTCTCCCCCGGCGACGACGCCGAAGTCCGGCGCGTTTCGCTCACGAATCGGAGCGACCGCCTTCGCGAGATCGAGGTGACCAGCTACGTGGAGCTGGGCCTGGGCTCCCTCGCCGAAGACGTCTCCAATCCCGCGTTCGGGAAGCTCTTCGTCGAGACGGAGTGGATCGCCGAGAACACGGCCCTCCTCGCGCATCGCCGCCCGCGCGGCCCTAACGACGCGTCGCTCGTCGGGTACCACGTGCTCTCCATCCAGGGGCCGACGCAGGCCCAGGTCGAGTGGGAAACCGACCGCATGCGCTTCCTGGGGCGCGGGCGCAGCCCCGCGAATCCGGGCGCGATGGCAGGGCGCGCTCTCTCGGGAACCACGGGCGCGGTGCTCGACCCGATCCTGAGCCTCCGGACCCGCCTTCGCATCGCGCCGGGCGGGTTCGCGCGAATCTCGTTCACGACGGGCGTCGCTCCCAACGAGGCGAGTGCTCGCGCCTGCGCTCAGAAGTACCACGACCACGGTGTCGCCGCCCGCGCCTTCGCCCTCGCCTACACCCAGGCGCAGATGTCGCAGAGGCACCTCGGAATTTCGGCTGAGCAGGCGCAGCTCTTCGAAGACCTCGGCTCCCGTGTCTTCTTCTCCGACGCCTCGCTGCGCGCCAGCCCCGAGACTCTCGCGTTGAACACTCTCGGGCAGGAAGGTCTCTGGAGGCATGGAATCTCCGGCGATCTGCCGATCGTGCTCGTCCGCGTGACCGGTCCGGACGACCTGCCGCTGGTTAGGCAGATTCTCAACGCGCACGAGCACTGGCGCCTGAAGGGGCTGAGAGCGGACGCGGTCATCCTCAACGAGCACGTCTCCAGCTACCGCGCTGAGACGAACGCGAGCATCGAGCAGCTCCTGGACGCCGGCCCGTGGGGTGCGTGGAAGTCGCAGCCCGGCGGCGTGTTCCTTCTCCAGACCGATTCGATGGCCGGGCCGGAGAAGATCCTCCTTTGCGCCGTCGCGCAGGCGGTCATCTCGGCCGACGCCGGAACACTCGCCCAACAGCTCGACCGGCCGGAGGCGGAGCCCCCGTTCCCTCTTCCAAAGTTCCTGCTCGACGAAATCGACACTGCGTCGCGGCCGGACGAAGCTCCACCACGCCCCCCACTCGTCTTCGAGAACGGTCTCGGCGGATTCACGCGCGACGGCCGCGAGTACGTCGTCGTGCTCGAAGGCGAGCGGGAGACTCCCCTGCCGTGGGTCAACGTGCTGGCGAACCCGCGTTTCGGAAGCATCGTCACCACATCCGGATCGGCTCACACCTGGTCGGAGAACAGTCGCGAGAACCGGCTCACGCCGTTCGCGAACGACCCGGTGACCGACACGACGACCGAGGCGATCTTCGTCCGCGACGAGGAGAGCGGAAAGCTCTGGGGCGCGACACCGACACCGATCCGGCGGACGCGACGCTCGCCGCGCTGGATCGTGCGTCACGCAGCGGGTGTCACCAGATTCTCCCGCGCCGCCGACGGCATCGCACAGGAGATGGCGGTCTTCGTCGCGCGAGACGAGCCGGTGAAGCTCTCCATGCTTACGCTGACGAACCGGTCGGACCGAACGCGACACCTGACCCTCTTCTCCTACAACTCCTGGCTGCTCGGCCCGCCCATTGCGAGTGGCCCGAGGTTCGTCGAGACGCGACTCGACCCCGTGAGCGAAGCGGTTCTTGCGCGCGACCTCTATGGTCCCGCGCGGGGACGCGTTGCGTTCGCCGCGTCGAGTGAGCCCCTTCGCTCGGCAACAGGGGATCGTCTCGAGTTCCTCGGCCGCAACGGTTCGCTCGCGCGTGCCGCCGCGCTCGGGCAGCCTCGCCTGCTGAACCGTTTCGGCGCCGGCCTCGACCCATGCGCAGCACTACAGGTCGCGGTCGACCTCGAGCCGGGTGAAACACGGCGCGTCGTCTTTCTCCTGGGACAGGGGCGCGACGCCGAGGAGACCCGCTCGCTTCTGCAGAAATTTGCGGGCACCGATGGCGTGACCGCCGCCGAGGCCGAGCTCGTAGCGGTCGAGGCGGCATGGGACGACATCCTCGGTGCGGTGCGCGTGAAGACGCCGGATGACTCCTTCGACATTCTCGTGAACAGATGGCTCCTCTATCAGGATCTCGCGTGCCGCGTCTGGGCCCGCTCCGGTTACTCGCAGTCGAGCGGGGCTTACGGATTCCGCGACCAGATCCAGGACGTGCTCGCGCTGATGCTGACGCGTCCCGAGCTCACGCGCGAGCACTTGTTGCGAGCGGCCGCACGCCAGTTCGTCGAAGGAGACGTTCAGCACTGGTGGGTCGCGCCCGTCGGCCAGGGCATCCGTACGCGCTGTTCCGACGATCTGCTCTGGCTCCCTTACGCGGTCGCGGAGTACGTGAGGACCACGGGAGACAGCGGTGTCCTCGACGAGCGCGTGCCGTTTCTCGAAGGCCAGGCGATTCCGGCCGGAGAAGCGGAGGCGTATGGAGTCCCCGTCGTATCCAGCGAAACAGGCACGCTGCTGGAGCACGGGATCAGGGCGATCGAG
>JAMPYE010000187.1 GCA_023700825.1 Thermoanaerobaculia bacterium
CCGCGGGCAGGCTCGGGTCGATCGCGAGTGCGCGCACGTCGTTCGACGGGAGGCCCGCGTTGCTCGGGCTCCACGTCGCGCCACCGTCGTGACTCACGAGCACGCCCGCCTCGACGGTGGCGGCGTACACGGTCCGGTCGTCGCCCGGCGCAACCGCCAGCGCGTTGATGTTGCGGTTCGCGCTGTTCGCGTCATTCGAGTACGCCCAGGTCGATCCGCCATCGGTCGACTTTGCGATGCCATAGCTCGGACGGAAAATGCCGGAATCCGCAAGGTAGTAGCGCATTCCGGCGTAAACGGTCCTCGAGTCGTCGTGCGCAAAGACGATCGAGTGGAACCCGTGACGGTTCGCGAAATCTGCGGGGGTGTTGAGCCCCGGCTGAACGAACGCGAGTCTTCGCGTGGAGCCCGCGTCCGTGCTCCGATAGATCGAGCCGAAGCTCTCGTCGGCGATCAGCACCGTCCCCGAATTCTCCGGATCGGGAGCGAACGCAATCGGCGTAACCAGGTACTCGTCGAGGTTCCTCTGAGGGTTCTGCCCGAGCCAGGTCTCGCCGCGATCGTCACTGCGAAACACTCCCGGCTTTCCGCCGGTGTAGACGCGGCACGGTCTCGTCGGATCGACCGCGACCGCCCAGAGCTGCGAACCGACGTAACCCTTGCTAGCGAGCTGCCACGTCACGCCGCCGTCCTCGGTCAGGAAATTGCCGCCCGAGTAATTGTTCTGGAAGACCCGATTCGGATTTCTCGGATCCACCACCAGCGAGACCGGCACACCCGGCAACAGTCCGGGCGGACCGTATCGCCCTCCGCTCCCTCCGGCCATCACCCTCCAGGTCTTCCCCATGTCGGTGCTGCGAAGGAAGGTGTCGGGGCCGGCAGCGTAGGCGATGTCGGGGTCGCTCGGCGAGTAGGTCACCGCATTCCACATTCCAGCGGGGTGACCTCCCGTCTCGAGGGCGCCGCGGCTCCACGTCGCGCCGCCGTCGAAGGTGATGAAGAGCCCCGAGGTGACATTCGGGTAGTTGATGTCAGACGAGCCAGTCAGCAGCACCTCGGGGTTCCCGGGGTTCATCTCGAGCGTTCCGAGGTAGAGGTCAGTTAGGCCGTTCCGCTCGTCGAGCGCCGTCCAGGTCGCGCCGCCATCGGTCGACTTCAGGATTCCGACGCCGCCGGGTTTGAGGTTCGCAGGATCCGCATTCGCGGGTTCGATGTCGAAGAACCCGGTCGAGACGTAGATGACGTTCGAGTTGCGGGGATCGATCCAGACGAAGCGCGCCAGCGAGTCGCCGCGCCAGATCGCCGTCCAGTTCTCCCCGCCGTCATCCGAGCGGTACACGACTCCCTTCGACAGCGTGAATCGAAGTCCCATCAGATTCTCGCCGGCGTACTCGCGGCTCGGCACCTCGGCTGCGGCGTAGATGACGCGTGGATTCCGAGGATCGATCGTGATTCCTCGGAAGGTGATCTCGTTTTCCGTGATGCCACGCGATTTCGGAGCCCAGGTCGCGCCGGCGTCACTCGACTTGTAGAGGCCGCGCGCGAATCGCGTTCCCACCCAGACGACGTTCGGGTCGTGCGGATCGACTGTGAGGGTGAAGATCGGGATCGCATCGCCCGACGTTCCCGCGCGCGTGAAGATCCCGCTGTTGGAGCTCCGCCATGTAAGGCCGTTGTCGTCGCTCACGTTCACACCGCTAGACGTGTCCGTGGTGTACATGCGGGACGGCTGATCCATGCGCATGCGAACGTCGTAACCGATCCCGCCGGGCGGACCGCCGGTCTTCGTCCAGACGAGCACGTCCTGCACCGCGGTCTGTGGCGGGCCAAGGACCTGGAGATCGTCCAGGCTTACCGCCGCGTCGCTGGTCGTGGTGAACGACAGGGAGCCGACCGTCAACGGAGCCGGATCGGACGCGTCGAGCCTGAGCGTGCCATCGACGTAAACCTTCGTCGCGCCGCCGCTGACGAGCACGTCCACGGTCGACCATCTACCCGCGACGAGCCCGCTGCCATCCGTGCCTACGGAGCTGAAGTCGACGGTACCGCTGCACCCGTTGCTGCGACTGACACCGACATCGTCGTTGTTGAATGACACCCACTCTCGAGCGCAGTTCTGTTGCCGGAAGAAGACGATCAGACCGCCGCCCGCGGCCAGTCGGAGACGGAAGCGCGCGAGAAAGTCCGAGAGCGGCCGCTGTGCGAGCTCGATCGTGGCGTTGTTGGCGCCTTCGAGAATCGAGTTCGCCCCCTCCGGAACGATCGCCCACGTGCCGCTGAGCGTCGGGTTCCTGGTGATGGCGAAATCGCCGAGTGCGCCGCCGTCGAACTCCGTCTCGTACAGGAGCTTCCAGGAAGGCGGATACGGCGGAAACGATTGACCGGCGGCGGAGAGCGTCGCGAGGATCAGCGCGATCGCGACCGAGAGCAGCCGCGCCCAACGAGCGTGCGGGGCGCGCATCAATCGCTGCGGGTACCAGCGTCGATCGGTCGCCATGGTCGTGAAGACAATCTAGGATTCTCGAAAGCCCGAGTCAAATCAAAACCGCCCACCGATCGTCGAGGGGGCGTGGCATGGACAAGACCCCGCGCCGCGAGGCGCACCCCGGAGCGCCGGCACCCTTGCCGGCTGTTCCGCCGCCTCCCAGGCGGCGGTCCCACCGAAACCCAGACGCCACGTCGCAACCACCGCCTAACCACGCCAACCGCGAAGTGAGCACCACACCCCGCCGCGCCGGCGGCAAATCCTCGGTAGCCCCCGTCCCGCAGTGCGGGACGGGGGTCGAATCCGTCCCAAAATGGAGAGCGCCGCTTCAGCGGTGCCAGACTCCGACCTAACCCCATCCACCCATCCGTAGAATTCACCGCGCCTAGCCTCTGAACTCGCCGGCCCCGTAGTCGTGGCGGTGGCCCGACGCATACCACCGCCCGTCGCGCATGGGGCCAGGCCTCGAATCTCTCGTTCAGGCATCGCCAACCTACAGTCTCCAGGCGTGACCCCGAACGCAGCTCCCCGCCTAATCCATGCCTCACGACGTGGGGAACCACCTTTACTTCCCTCGAAGACCAACCCAGAATCGCCGGTGAGCATTGGGAAAGAACCGAGAAGCGCGGAGTCTCACACGCCGTGGAGTCGAGCGAGAAGTACTGGTCCCAATCCCCTCGATGCGTTGCTGGCGGCCGTCTCGCGGACAGCAGGGAGCGGATTCCAAGACTGCGCTGCGTATCGATGGCCAAACGGGAGCAGCCGGCAAGGAGGCCAGCATGAAGCGTGGTGCAGTCGTGGGAGTCCTGGTGGCGGTCGTGGCGGTGGTGCTGGCCGGGTGCCGCGAGAGCGCGCAGCCGGAGCGCGAGGCGGCGGAGTCCGCCGCCACGAGGCCCGTCGAGGGAGCCCGGGGCCCGTGGGGAACGAATTACCGGGCTCCATCGGGCGAGTTCATCATCCAGCTGCCCGAGGCCCCGAAGATGCGCAAGGAAGCCGACGGGCGCACCGTCTATCAGCTCCGCACCGCAGACTACGCCTACACGATCAACAAGCTGGCGTGTCCGGCGG
Source organism: Thermoanaerobaculia bacterium (assembly GCA_023700825.1). Lineage (GTDB taxonomy): Bacteria > Acidobacteriota > Thermoanaerobaculia > Gp7-AA8 > Gp7-AA8 > JACPDH01. The sequence continues at coordinate 3,554 of JAMPYE010000187.1, forward strand.
AGTTCGCCGGGGATGCCGACCCGACGGCGCTCTACGACAAGTTGCGCCTGACGATCGTCGCGGCCGTGAACGGCCAGGCCATGTCCGAGTACCCTGTCAGAGCCGTCGGCGCTCCGACCATCGGGCGTGAAGTCGTGTTGACCGCGAGGACGCCGAGCACGGACGAGCCGTACGAGATGGTCGTGCGCCTGTTTCGCGACGGCGACGCGGTCTGGCTGCTCCAGGCCATCGGCCCGCAGACACCGAAGTCCCGCGCCGATCGGGTCGGCGTCCTCGACACGTTCACGTTCCTCGAGTAGGCGATCCCGCGAAGTGAGCCGGCTGTAAGACTGGGCTCCTTGCAGGCAACGAGTCCCGCTTTGCCCGCTTCGCGCGAGGCCGGCGCGAGGCCGGCGAGGCCGGGGTCAGAGCTTCGGATTTCCGGATCCTACTATTGGCGCGAGGCCGGGGTCAGAGCTTCGGATTTCCGGATCCTACTACTGGTAGATTGGCCCACGGATCCAGATGCCTCGTCCGGACAACCTCTGCCGTACTTGACACGGGGGCCCAATGGATGACGCCATCTCCGCCGAGGCGAATTCGAAGCGATACCCCGAGAACCCGGCGGCGAATGAAACGGCTGGGGACAAACCTGTCGTCTGTAGTCTGGACACTGCCAGACCAAGCATGGAGGCCTCATACTTGATGGCCCCCCGATGCCTGCCCGATGTGCTACCGCTTCCTGGCCGCGATGTGGAAGATCTGCCAGTGCTTCGGCTTCCGGACTTCCGGCGTGTCGTCGCGTTCCTCTTCCCTCATCAACTCGATCTCGAAGCTCTCCAGGAGTTGCAGCACCTGATCGCGGGAATGGTGCGTTCGACCGGGCATCGAGGCCCAGTCGTCGCGGTCCCCGAAGAACTGGCCCGCGAAACGGCCACCCGGGCGGATCGCCTCGACGATGCGGCTCCAGAGCGCCGGGAAGTGCCGCGGCTCGCAGAATGGCAACGCAAAGCTCGCATTCACGAAGTCACAGTGCTCGATCTTCATCTCCGCGAAGTCGGCCTCGATGGTCCTCAACCGACGCTTCAGTGTGTCAGGCACTCGCGGCCACAGGTGCGTGAACGCCTCGGGATGGCCGTCCATCGCCATGACCCGCCAGCCCCGACCGAGCAGAGCCAGCGTGTCGCGACCCTCTCCTGCCGCGATGTCGACTGCGAGCCCGTCAGTGAATCCCTCACGCGCGAACGCGTCCAGTGCGGCGATCAGCGTTTCGCGCGGCTCCTTGCCGACGACGGCCGCGAAGTAGCCCGGCCAGTCGTTCGCCTCGGAATAGTCCTGCGCCCTCAACGGGGGCAGGTTGTCGTCGTCTTCAGGCATGTGCACGTTACCGTAGCACACGGCGCACGCGGGTGCCCATGAGCGTCGTGTGCGGTCTCGTCCTGCAGCGGAAGCGCGAATCGAGCGGCCTGCCGCTCGCCGACGTAGCCAGGCGTCTCAACGCGCGATCGCGGAACGCGTATGCGCGTTAGGAGCGAGGAGACGCCGTCCCGTCGATCGACAAACTCGACGAGTTGCCTCGCGCCGTTTTGCCGAACGGCGACTTCGTCATCCGCGACAGCGGCGATTGACGGCGGGCGGGAGCAACCTATCCCGAGTACCGACGCTTGCAATCCGCCGCGCGCCACCCCGTAGCGGCCGCATCAGCTTCTCGATCGCGACGCACGCCCGCCTGCTCGCATCCACGGCCGCGCGATCGTGCGATGATCGGCACGTGCAGATCGACGAGACTGCCGGGTCGGTTCGCCTCGTGTTCCGCCCTTCGGGCTGGCTTCGGGTTTTCGTCGTAGCATTTCTCGCCTTCTGGCTCTGCGGCTGGGCCGTCGGCGAATGGTTCGCGCTGCAGCTGGTCATCGGCGCGATGCAGGGCGGCGACGAGAGCCAGGCGGCGAAGGCTCTCACGCATCCGGTGGGATGGATGGTCGGCGGGTTCATCCTGACGTGGCTTCTCTTCTGGACGCTTGGAGGTCTCGCGGCGCTCGTCGAGATCCTCCGCATCGTGGCAGGAAGGGACGAGCTCACGATCCAGCACGACGAGTACGTCATCCGGCGCGGCGTCGGACCGTTCGCCTTCCAGCGAAGATTCCGGCGCGAGCAGCTGCGCGAGCTCTACGTCCGGCGCAAGTCGCGCGACCTCGTGATCGAGGCCGGCTCAGGGCGTCACGTCGTGTCGCGCGGCGTCACGTTCGACGACCGCAAAGCGATCGAAGCTCGTTTCGCCGTTTCGTCACGCGACACGCTCCCGCTCCGATGGAAGGAGACGGAGGAACAGGGCGGCGTCGTCTGCATCGAAGCTCGCGCGTTCGATGGCCCCGGCTGCCTCGTCATCGTCGGACTGCTCTTCGCGACGAGCGCGCTCTTCGTCATCTGCTTCGCCAAGCAACTCCCCGCCTGGGGCACCCTGATCGCGGCGCTGATCTCACTGCTGCTCGGGGCACAGTTCCTCCGCGGAGCGTTCGAGAGGCGGCAGTGGCTCGTGGGGCGCGACCGCTTCGCGTTGCGATACCGATGGCTCTGGCACACGCGCGTGATCCCCGTCGACGAGCGCTCGCTTCGAGTCGAGCAGAGTTGCGACAGCGACGGTGACGAGACGACCGCGCTCGTCGGCAGTGTGAACGGCAGGCCGCGGACCGTGCACAGCGACGTCAACGAGGATCGCGACGTCCTCGGCCTCGCGCGCTTCATCGAGGCGCGCAGCGGATGGACAATCCCGATTCCACCCGAGCTTCGGCGAGCCTCGACCGCGGCCGAGCGTGGACCACATGGAGGGTCGTCATGACGACGGGACAAAGGTTGCCTGCCGCCCTGCTACTGGTGTCGTGTACGGGCGAAGCCGCCATTCCTTCGCCGCGCCAGCGGCGACACATCCGTAGCCCCGGCTTTAGCCGGGGGTCGAGTCCGCCCCGGAAAGAAAAGCGTCGCTTCAGCGGCGCCAGAATCCGACCTAACCCCACCCACCCATCCGTCAATTGGCCGCGTCGTCGCCCCTGAGCTCGTCATCCCCGTAGTCGTGCCGGTGGCACGACACGAACCACCCCTTGCCGCACGTCTCGCAGTAAAAGACAAGGTCGCAGTCACAGAGGATGGGGTCAGAGCTTCAGTTTTCTAGATTCTACTATTGGTAGATTGCCTCGCGGATCCCGCCACCACTTTGCAGTGCGGGGGGGCAGCGTCGCTGTTGTTGATCGCGGCATTCCACGTCGCAAATGGTTGAATCAGCGGGAGTTCGGCGTCGGTACCGACGAGCAGCAGAATTGCGAAGCTTTGACCCCATCTGCCATCTGCATCTGCGACCTCCGAATCGCCAACCTCTGGTAATCTCTCCGGGCAGCGCGGGCCTGTCGAAGAGCCGAATTCTGGCGTTAGGCGTAACGTATGGAAATCATCTACAGGTCACCCTGGTACTACGTCGCGGGGGCATTGCTGTTTGCCTTGATTCTCGCCTACTGGGGCTGGCGCGACGTTCGGCGCCGCGGATTCAGCGCGACGGTCGGGATCATCTGGCTGCTGGCGCTGATGGTCACCGCCATCAAGCTCCCTTCATACGTTCTCGATGAGATCCGCGTGGACCATGAGCGTATGCGGTGGCACGAGGGTCCATGGTGGGCCAGGGCGGATGGGACCATCCAGTTCGCCGACGTTCGATCCGTTCGCGTCGAGCAACGCACGCGAGGCAGCAGGCGCTTCCAAACCACCGAAACGGTCTGGATCCTCGAGTCGAGGAGTGGCACCACGGACACCTATGTGGTGTTCGGCCTCTGGATGGAACACTACCAGGACATCAAGGCGCACTTCGTAGCGAAAGGCATCGTGGTGAAAGACGGAGCCTGAGTGGGCACTTCCGTTCATCGGCGAGTCGCACGCGGCACGGGCCGGGCCAGGAATCGCAGTTGCCGTCTGGACAGCCGCTCGGGCACAGTTTCGAAGTCCGCCTGCCGATGTTCTCTTCTCCGGGCTGCCTCCACGAATGACCCACGGCAAACGATGCGGTTTTCGGTTCGGCGTCCGACGTTCAGCTGGACGCTGTGACCCCGCCGCCTCACCGGCTATACTTTCGCCACCCCATGCAACCGGCTGCCGGAGCGCGCCTCGCGCATTACGAGATCTCTGCCCTGCTCGGCAAGGGAGGCATGGGTGAAGTGTGGCGCGCGACCGACACGAAACTCGGTCGCGATGTCGCGATCAAAGTGCTCCCCGAGGAGTTCACGAGAGACGGCGAGCGCCTCGCCCGCTTCGAGCGTGAGGCGCGGCTTCTCGCCTCGCTCGATCATTCGAACATCGCCTCGATCTACGGCATCGAAGAGGTCGACGGTTGCCGCTTCCTCGTCATGCAACTCGCCGAGGGCGAGGATCTCGCCGAGCGACTGAAGAGAGGGGCGATCCCGATCGACGAGGCAATCGCGATCGCGCGCCAGATCGCCGAGGCTCTCGAAGCGGCGCACGAGAAAGGGATCATCCATCGCGACCTCAAGCCGGCGAACATCAAGCTCGGCGACGACGGTCGCGTGAGCGTGCTCGACTTCGGCCTCGCGAA
>JAMPYE010000188.1 GCA_023700825.1 Thermoanaerobaculia bacterium
CTTCCTCCTGACCCATCAGGTCACGCGAGAACCTAGCATTGACCTCAGCAGGAAAAAAATCTTTTCAGAGGGGGGTAGGGAAAAGCCTCGCCGAGACACTCCGTATATGCGGAGGTGTGTCCGCTGGGTGCGAAGTTGGTGCTGGAACGGGTCAGCCATTGGGCTCGCGCAATCGGTACGTCAAGTAGATTTTCCAGACCTGACCCTCGGAGATCGCCACCATTCGCGCCGGCGCCGCAACGCTCCACGCCGCGCCCGCGAACACGGAGAGGAACCAGGTGAAGGTCGGCGACGAGACGGTCGGCATCGTCGAGAGCGCGATGCAAATCATCGGGATCGGATCCGGACTGATCAGGGCGATGAGTGACGAGCAAGGCGGGACGCCTTGCCTACATGACGCTACCCGTAACGACCTTCGATGTACTCCGCGGTCTTCGGATTCTTCGGGTTCAGGAACAGATCGCCGGTGCGGGTGTGCTCGATGAGCTCGCCGAGCAGCATGAAGATGCACTCGTCGCTCGCGCGCCTCGCCTGCGCCATGTTGTGTGTGACGATGACGATCGTGTAGCGGCCTTTCAGCGCGAACATCAGCTCCTCGATCCCGCGCGTCCCCTCGACGTCGAGCGCCGAGCAGGGCTCGTCCATCAGGATGATCTCGGGTTTGAGCGGAAGCAGCCGCGCGATGCAGAGCTTTTGCTGCTGCTCGAGCTGCAGCCCCACCGCGCGGTCGTGCAGCCGGTCCTTGAGGTCCTTCCAGAGCCCGACTTCCGTCAGAGACTTTTCGACCGCCGCGTCGAGCTCGTCCCGGTGCGGCTTCCCGTCGGTCGCGTGGATCCGGAGCCCGAACACGACATTTTCGTAGACCGAGATGGGCAGCGGGTTAGGCCGCTGGAAGACCATGCCGACCGACTTCCGCAGCTCGATGAGCGAGATGTCGGGATCGTAGATGTTCTTTCCCAGCAGCTCGATCGTGCCGCTCGTCCGGACGTTGCCGTAGCGCTCGTTGACCCGGTTGAAGCAGCGCAGCAGCGTCGTCTTGCCGCAGCCCGACGGGCCGATCAGCGACGTGATGATGCCATCCTTGATGCTGACGTTGATGTTGCGCAGCGCCTGGAACGAGCCGTACCAGAGGTCGAGCGCGCGCGTCGAGATCGCGATGTGGTGCATCTCGCTCATCCGAAGATCCCGTGCACGTAGTCGTAGGTCCGCCGGTCGGCCGGCGCCTCGGAGAAAACGACCTCGGTTGCGCCTAACTCCACGATCTCGCCTTTCCACATGAACATCGTCCGCCTGGCGAGGCGTCGCGCCTGCTGCACGAGGTTCGTCACCAGGACGATCGTGATCTCGCGGCTCAGCTCCTTGAGGACGTCCTCGATCCGCATCGTCGTCACCGGGTCGATCGCGATCGAGAACTCGTCGAGGCAGAGGACGTCGGGCTGGTGCGAGAGGGCGCGCGCGATCGTGAGCCGCTGCTGCTGCCCGCCCGAGAGCGCCGTGCCGAGGCTTCCGAGCCGGTCCTTGACCTCGTCCCAGAGCGCCGCCTGGCGCAGGCAGCGCTCGACGAGGCCGTCGAGCTCGTGCTTGTCGTGCATGCCGGCGCAGCGCGGCGCGAACGCCACGTTGTCGTAGATCGTCAGGGGAAGCCCCACGGGAAGTGGCGCGACCATGCCGATCTTCCGCCGCAGCGCGAAGACGTCGCGCGTCTTTCGCACGTTCTCGCCCTCGAACAGGATCGTGCCCGTCATCGTCGCGCCGGCGACGAAGTCGATCGTCCGGTTCAGGCAGCGCAGCAGCGAGCTCTTCCCCGACTGCGCCGGGCCGATGATCGCGAAGATCTCGTTGCGCCCGACCTCGAAGGAAATGCCGTGGATCACCTCGCGCGTGCCGTAGGCGAGGCGCAGGTCCTGGACGACGATCGTCTTGTCGCTCGGCGCGCTCATCACCACTTCTTCCTGTTGCGCAGCCAGACGCGCAGCCCGATCGCGCTCACGTTGACGAGGAGCACCGTGCCCAGCAGGACCACCGCCGTCGCGAACGGGATCGATTCCTTCACGTTAGGCACCTGCGTCGAGACGGTGTAGAGGTGCATCGACAGCGCCATGCACTGGTCGTCGAGCCCGTAGGAGAAGAGCTTGCCCTTCTCGACCGCCTTGAAGAAGACCGCGCCGGTGAACATGATCGGCGCCGTCTCGCCCGCCGCGCGGCTCACCTGCAGGATGACACCGGTGAGGATGCCGCTGATCGAGTTCGGCAGCACGATCGACCGGATCGTCTGCCAGCGCGTCGCGCCGACGTTCCAGCACGCCTCGCGGAACGACATCGGCACCGAGGCGAGCGCCTCGCGCGTCGACGCGATGATCACCGGAAGCGTCATGATCGCGAGCGTGAGCGACGCCGACAGAATCGAGTAGCCGAGCTTCGCCGCGTAGACGAACGCGCCGAGGCCGAAGAGCGCGTGGACGATGCTCGGCACGCCGGCGAGGTTGATCACCGCGAGATTGATGAGGCGGTTGAGCCAGTTGTCCTTCGCGTATTCGTTCAGGTAGATCGCGGCGAGCACGCCGATCGGCGCCGAAACCGCGAGCGAGATCACGACGAGGTAGAGCGTCCCGGTGAACGCCGGCCAGATCCCGCCCTCCCGCATCCCGCGCTTCGGCACGTCGACCAGGAACTGCCAGTTGAGCGATGGCGCCGCCTTCCAGAGCAGGTACGCGACGATCGCCACCAGCGGGATGATCATCGCGACCGTCATCGAGAAGAAGATCCACTTCGCGACAGACTGCTGGCGCTCCTTCCTCGCGACGTGTCGCGTGCGGACGAAGCGCTTGCCCGGCTCGATTGCGGCGACCGTCATCGCTACTTCCTCCGCAGCCCGCGGATCGCCATGTCCGCCGTCAGGTTCACCACGAACGTGATCACGAAGAGAAGGACTCCCGTGAGGAAGAGCACGCGGTAGTGCGGCGATCCGGCGGCCGCCTCCCCGAGCTCCGCCGCGATGTTCGCCGTGAGCGTACGCACCGAGTCGAGCGGGCCGTGCGGGATCCGCACCGCGTGCCCCGTCGCCATGAGCACCGCCATCGTCTCGCCGACCGCCCTTCCGACGCCTAACAGCACCGCCGCCAGGAGACCGTTGCGCGCGGCCGGCAGCAGCACGCGGCGGATCATCTGCAGCTTCGTCGCCCCCAGCGCCTCGGCCGCCTCGCGGAACGAGTCGGGCACCGCCTTGAGCGCGTCTTCGCCGATCGAGACGATGATCGGAATGCTCATCAGCGCCAGGATGATCCCGCCGTTCAGCAGGTTCACGCCGACCGGCGCGCCGGTCAGGTCCACGATCAGCTTGCTCATCACCGTGAGGCCGATGAAGCCCCACACGACCGAAGGGATCGCCGCGAGCAGCTCGATGACGATCTTGAGGATCTCCTTCTGCTTCTTCCCCGAGAACTCCGAGATGTAGATGGCGGCGCCGAGTCCGAACGGCACCGCGATCACCATCGCCAGCGCCGTCACGGCGACCGACCCGAACGTCAGCGCCCAGGTCCCGTAACGGACATTGCGCTCGGACGTCGGGTACCACTCCGTGCTGAACAGGAACTCCTTCGCGTCGAACTCGGCGTCGAAGAGAACGGGCGCCGCCTCGCGGAAGACGAAGAAGAAGATCGCGAGGACGAAGAAGATCGCACTGAACCCGCTGAGGCGGATCAGGATCTCGAGCGCACGCTCGCCGAGAATGACGAGCGGCTTGCGGCCCGGGAGTCGGGTCCGAACGCGCTCCCCGCTTGCGGGTATCGCCGTCATTGAATCGCTTCCGCCGTTTCTACTTCGATGCAGTGTCGGTCGCGGCGGGTGCCGCGTCCGTCGCGGCCGCCTCAGGGGCCGCGTCGCGCACCACCGGCACGTAGCCGTTGTCCTGCAGGACCGCCTGCCCTGCGGGCGAGAGGACCCACTCGACGTACTTCTTCACGGCGCCTTCCGGCTCGCCGAGGGTGTAGAAGTGGAGCGAGCGCGCGAGCGGATAGGCCTTCGTCAGCGTGTTCTCGACGGTGGGGGCAACCGCGGGCTCGCCTTTCTTCGTGGCGACCTTGAGCATCTTCACCTCGCCGGTGACGTAGCCCATGCCGCTGTAGCCGATCGCCGTCTTCGTCGTGCCGACGAGCTCGACGACTTCCTTCGAGCCGTTCATGTCGCGAGAGCCGAGCTTGAAGTCGTGCTTGTCGAGCACGTGCTCGCGGAAGAACTCGTAAGTACCCGAGCTCGACTGGCGGCTGACGCGGACGATGGTGTCGTCGGTGACTCCCGGGATCGTCACGCCGATCTCCGACCACTTCGTGACCGGGCTCCCCTCGATGTAGATCTTCGAGAGATCCTCGAGGCTGATCTCGGTGAGCGGATTGTCCTTGTGAACGTAGACGGCGAGCGCGTCGTAGCCGACGATGAAGTCCTTCGGTGTCTTGCCCGTGTTCTTCGTCGTCTGGTCGATTTCCGCGGGCTTCATCTCGCGGCTCGCGTTGGCGATGTCGATCGTTCCCTTCTCGAGCGCGGCGATGCCGACGCCGGAGCCGCCGCCGGAAACCTCGACGTCCGCGGTCGGATCGACCTTCTTGTACTCCTCGGCCCAGGCCTGCGCCACGTTGACCATCGTGTCGGAGCCCTTGACCTGGATCGTCGTGGGCTCGGCAGCGGTGCCGGGCGACGACGCCTTCTCGCCGCCGCCACAGCCGAAAAGAACGGCGACGGACAGGGCCAGAACACAGACGAGCGGGTAAAGGGATCGTGAAGAGGGAGCGCTGGCTTTCACAGTGCGAATCTCCTTAAGGCTGACTGAGAGGCGCGGGGCCGCCGGATGATGGCCGAAACCGTATCGCGCGAAACCGGCGGAAGTCTAGCAGATGGCTGTTGAGCCCCAAGCCGGGACCAGCCCGAAACCGAACGCGCAATGCGCGTTTTCGCGTAAATTCGGTGTAAAGAGGCGCCCCGGGGACGACTCCCGCGGATTGTCATCCCGACGATCCCGCGAAGCGGGTGAGGAGGGATCTCGCAGGCTGGTACAGACGCGCCGGCGAGCGCGCACACCACGGGCCGAAGAGTTCATCCGTTCTACCTTGCGAGATCCCTCCTCGCTCGCCCCGCTTCGCGAGGCCCGGTCGTCGGGATGACAACGTCCTCGCCCCGGCCGTCAACTGTTCGTGTCGCGAATGGCCGAGACGAGATCGCGGATTTCGCCCGCGATCATCGAGGAGGTCGACTCGCACGCGCGCGTGACTTCCTCGTCACTGGCATCGGCTCCCGGCAGGCTTCCGACCCCCCATTCGAGCAGCACGGCGCGCCGCGGCCGTCGCGGGAAGGCGCGGCGCACCTCCGGCGAGAGCAGCACGATCACGTGGTAGTGGTCGAGGTTGGGCACCTGGATGATCGCTTTCGGGACCGACCGCGAGATGTCGAACCCCTTCGCCGCCATGCAGGCGGAGACCCGCGTGTCGACCGGGGCGGGGTCGATGCCGGCGCTCGAGAAGATGAAGCCCGCCTCCTGCATCGACGTGCCGATCGCTTCCGCCATCAGGCTGAGCGTCGAGTTGTGCTCGTCGACGAAGAGAATGCGGAACGCCTCGGAGCCCGGGTGCTTCGCGTACTCCCCGGTGCACATGTAGAGCGTTTCCATGCCGATGTTGCGCGCCTGGTCGGAGACGCGCTCGAGCCGGCGCGTGGCCTGGACGAGCGGGTTCAGCGCTTCGAACGGGAGGCGCCCCTCGGTGTACGCGCGAGTCAGGTCCGCGGTGAGCTTGTCACGCATGAGGTCGACGGCTTCGTCGGTCTCGATCGTCCTCCGCGCGAGCTCGGGATCTTCGGTGACGAAGGCGCGGACCGCGTCGCGAAGCATCGGCACGGCCAGCGCGGCAATCTGCTTGAGGTTGTCGACCGGAACCGGCGTTCCGACCTTCGTGAGGCGGAGGGCTTCGCGCGCGATGCTCTCGGCGTAGTCGCCGACGCGCTCGAGCTCGAGGTTGACCTTGATCGCGGAGTACGCGAATCGCAGCAGGCTCGCGGCAGGCTGGTGGCGCACCAAGAACTCGAGGCAGAGACGGTCGAGCTGCTTCTCGATCTCGTCGATGTACTGGTCGCGGAGAATGACCGCGAAGGCGAGCTGCCTGTCGCGCTCGGTCACGGCCCGGATGCTCGCCTCGATCGCCTTCGCCGCGAGCTCGCCCATCTCCGTGATCTTGGAGCGGATCTGCTCGAGATCGTGCTGCAGTGATACCTCGAGATGCGTCGACAAAGTTGGCACCCTCCGTTCGCGCGCGCTTCGCGCACACTTCTCCCGAGCATAGGTCCTGCCTCACCGCAGCGCAAGCACGCTGTAGTATTCTCACCATCGAGATCGAGCCATGACCGTCGAACCGCAGAAGAGCGCGACACCGCCGCCTGACGAGGCGCTCGGCGGACCGCTCATCAACCGCGAGATCAGCTGGCTGGACTTCAACCGGCGCGTTCTCGCCGAGGCGGAGAACCCCGAGGTGCCGCTGCTCGAGAGGGTGAAGTTCGCCGCCATCGCGTCGAACAACCTCGACGAGTTCTTCATGGTCCGCGGCGGCGGCATCAAGGCGCTCCTGCGAGCGGGCCTCCAGAACCCGTCCGCCGACGGCATGCTCCCGAAACAGCAGTGGCGCGCTGTGCGCAAGAAGGCGCGGGCGCTTCTCGACGACCTCTACACCGTGCTTCAGAAGGAGCTCCTCCCGAAGCTCGCGAAGGAAGGCCTGAAGATCGTCAGCGCGAAGGAGCTGTCCAGCAAGGAGTCGGCCGAGCTCGAGAAGTACTTCATGCGACGGATCGAGCCGCTGCTGACGCCGCTCGCGACCGATCCGGGACATCCGTTCCCGTTTCTCGCGAACCTCTCGGTGAGCATCGCGATCCAGCTCGCGAGCCCGCGCGGCGAGGAGTCGTGGGCGTTTCTAAAGGTCCCCTCATCCGTGCCACGGCTCATCGAGGTGCCGGGCGACGGAAAGCTGATCCCGGTCGAGCAGTTGATCGCGCACTTCGCCGAGCGCATCTTCCCCGGCCTGCAGATTCGCGCCGCAGTCCCGATCCGGGTCATTCGCAACGCCGACATCGCGCTGCGAGAGGACGAGGTGCTCGACCTGCTCAAGTCGGTCGAGTCGGAGCTTCGCCGCCGCGAGCGGCGCGAGACCGTCTGGATGGAAGTCGGCGAAGGCGCCGACGCCGGGCTCATCGACCTCCTCTCGGAGACGACCGAAACGCCGAAGGAAGACATCTACGTCGCGGCCGGCCTGCTGAAGGTCTCCGACCTGATGCAGCTCGCGTTCGTGAAGGGGAAGTCGTCGCTTCGCGACGAGCCGTTCAACCCGCGCATTCCAGCGCGCTTCGCGACGAGCGAGGACATCTTCTCGATCATCCGCCGCGGCGACATCCTGTTGCACCGGCCATACGACTCGTTCGGCGCCGTGGTGGAGTTCGTCCAGTCCTCGGCGGACGACCCGGAAGTCCTCGCGATCAAGATGACCCTTTACCGGACCGATCGCGACTCGCCGATCGTCGCCGCGCTCGCGAAGGCGGCACGCGCCGGCAAGCAGGTCACGGCGATCGTCGAGCTCCAGGCGAGATTCGACGAGTCGAAGAACATCGAGTGGGCGCGGCAGCTCGAGCTCGCCGGCGTGCAGGTGGTCTACGGGCTCGTCGGCATCAAGACGCACTGCAAGGTCTGCCTCGTCGTGCGCCGCGAGGGCGATTCGCTCCGCCGCTACGTCCACCTGTCGACCGGGAACTACAACGCGCGCACGGCGGCGCTCTACACCGATATCGACCTGTTCACCTCGGATGACGATTTCGGCGACGACGCGGCACAGGTGATGAACCTGCTCACCGGCTTCTCGATCGCGAGCGTGCAGGACATCTTCGACGGCCGCGGGTTGCACCTCTCGTGGACGCGCTTCACCGTCTCGCCGATGGACTACCACGAACGCGTCCTCGCGCTGATCCGCCGCGAGATCGAGCACGCCCGCGCGGGGCGCGGCGGGCACCTGATCGCGAAGCTCAACGC
>JAMPYE010000189.1 GCA_023700825.1 Thermoanaerobaculia bacterium
ACCCTGCTGGCCGAGCGCGGGGCCGACCGGCGGGGCGGGCGTCGCCTGTCCCGCGGGGATCTGAAGCTTGACGTATCCGGTGATCTTCTTAGCCATGGTTGCTTCCTTCTGCGCCGGAGCGCGGGAATCGTGTCCCGCGTGCCGCGGCTATTTGCTTACTATCGACTCTTCGTTCCGGCCGCCGACTCTTCGGTCGGATCGAACCGCGTGACCTGCAGAAACTCGAGCTCGACCGGTGTCGACCGGCCGAAGATCGTGACCATCACCTTCAGAGTGCTGCGGTCGACGTTGACTTCCTCGACCACGCCGGTGAAGTTCGTGAACGGGCCGTCGACGATGCGTACGTGCTCGCCGTGCTCGTAAACGTGCTTCGGCTTCGGCTTCTCCTGAGTCGATACGACCTGGTTCAGGATCGAGTCGACCTCTTCCTGCGTGAGCGGCGTCGGCTTCTTGCCCGTGCCCACGAAGCCCGTCACCTTCGGCGTGTTCTTCACCAGGTGCCACGCATCGTCGACCATCTCCATCTCGACCAGGATGTAGCCGGGGAAGAACTTGCGTTCGACCTCGCGCTTCTTGCCACCCTTCATCTCGATGACGGTTTCCTTCGGGATCCGCACCTCGCCGAACTTCTCGCGCATGCCGAGGGCGTCGATGCGCTGATCGAGATTCTCCTTCACCCGCTCCTCGAAGCCGGAGTAGGTGTGGACGATGTACCACTGCTTGACGCTCAGCTCAGACATGGTCACTTAGGTGCTTACTCCAAACTGCTTGAAGAGGACCTTGATCGCCTCGTAGAACGCGACGTCGCAGATCCACAGATAAACGCCGAAAAACACCGTCGCGCCGAGCACGACGCCCGTCGTACCGACGACTTCCTTGCGGCTCGGCCACGAGACTTTCTGCATCTCGGACTTCGTCTCGCGCCAGAAAACCTGCAACCGCGGAATCCACTCTTTGGCCGGAACCATGGTTTCTGCTTCTCCTCGAGTTCACCGTCGTGCGGGCGTCTGGCAGGCCAGGAGGGACTCGAACCCCCAACCCCCGGTTTTGGAGACCGGTGCTCTGCCAGTTGAGCTACTGGCCTGCACCCCGGACGCGACCGGTTACTTGACTTCTTTGTGGACCGTGTGCCGACGGTCGTGGCGGCAGAACTTCTTCTTCTCGACCTTGTCGGTCATCGTCTTTTTGTTCTTCGTGGTCGAGTAGTTGCGCCGCTTACACTCGGTGCACTGAAGCGTGATGATCTCTCGTGTCGCCGCCATAACGTCTCCGATTACCTGGCTTCGCTTCGGGTTTGCCGCGCCTAGGCGCCTGCGCCACCCGCGTATCCTTCAGTCTGGAGCCCTCGACGAGATTTGAACTCGTGACCCCGTCCTTACCAAGGACGTGCTCTACCCCTGAGCTACGAGGGCCTGCTGCTCTTTCGACTCCGCCCGCCGCAAGGCGCCGGAGCTCATTCTTTCAACGACTGGAGCGGGAGACGGGATTCGAACCCGCGACCAACAGCTTGGAAGGCTGTGACTCTACCCCTGAGTTACTCCCGCCCGATGCTGCCCCGGCGACCCTGCCGCCGTCGCCGCGACTCGATTCCGCGACGATTTCAAGTTTGGTGGAGGCGGATGGATTTGAACCACCGTAGGCCTTAAGCCAACAGATTTACAGTCTGCCCCCTTTAGCCGCTCGGGCACGCCTCCGAAAATACAGTGGCCAGCTTCGGCTTAACCGCCGCTCGCCGCTGCACTTTCGCTCCACCTTGGAGCTGGCGATGGGACTCGAACCCGCGACCTGCTGATTACAAATCAGCTGCTCTACCAACTGAGCTACGCCAGCCTGAGATTTTCAAAGATTTCCGCGGACAGACCTCGACTTTCCGCCCGGCGCGGAGAACTGGGCCTTATAGCAGAAGGCCAAACCGAACGCAAGAGGAGGGTTATTCCGAGGCGGTCGTTCCGGAGGACTGTCAACTCCCCCGACAGCGCGACCCGAAACCCGATTGGGGGTCGATGAATTTCGCCTCCCGCGCCCTCAACCCTTTCGCCCCTGCCGCTCCACTTCCCAGCCGATCACGGCCGCCGCCGTCGAGACGTTGAGCGACTCGAGTCGCCCCCGCATCGGGATCGCCAGCTTCCGGTCGCAGTGCTCGAGGACGTTTCGCCGCACTCCCCTCCCCTCGCTCCCAAGCACGATCGCAACCTTGCCCCGCAGATCGAACGACCCGAGAGGCTCCCCCTCGGCGTCTGCCCCGTAGACCCAGTACCCGGCCGCCTGCAACGCTTCGAGCGCTCGCGAGAGGTTGGTCACCTGGGCCACCGGAACCCACTCCGAAGCCCCCGCCGATGCCTTCACGGCCACGGCCGAAAGCCCCGCGCTCTCGTGCTTCGGCACGACCAGCAACCCGAAGCCGAAGACGTCCGCGACCCGCAACACTGAGCCCAGATTCTGGGGATCCTGCACGCCGTCGAGGACGAAGATCCGCTCGGGCGGGTTCTCCGCGCGAATGACGTCGTCGAAATCGGCGTAACCCGCCTCCGAGATCTCCGCGACGACGCCGTTGTGAACCCCCCCTTCGGCGAGTTTCGCGATCCGGTCGGCCGGAAGCTGCCGGACGTCGACGCCCGCCTCGCGGGCTTCGGCCGCGAGCCTGCTCAGCCGCCCCTTTTCTTCGCTCGAGATCGCAATCCAGCGGATGCGCCCGGGATGCGCTCGAAGCGCCTCCCGGATCGGATTCGTTCCGAAAATGATCACGCCTCGCCTCCTTCGGAAAGACCGCGGACCACGTCCCTCGCAAAGCTCGGGCCCCGATAGACGAACCCGGTGTAGCCCTGCACGAGGTCCGCGCCGGCGCGGAGTTTCTCCAACGCATCCGCGGGGCCCATCACCCCGCCGACGCCCACTACCGGATAGGCGGAGCCGACGCGACGCCGCACCTCCCTGAGAACGCGCGTCGAGGGCTCGAATACGGGGCGTCCCGAGATCCCGCCGGTCTCCACGGCGCCAACCGGCAGTCGCGAGCGGTCGATCGTCGTGTTCGTCGCGGTGAGCCCGTCGGCCATCCGCGTGGCGAGCTCGCAGATTTCCCCGAGCTGCGTGTCGTCGAGATCGGGTGCGATCTTCACGATGATCGGATGGTCGCCGGCCTCGCGCTCGAACCGCGCACGCGCGCGGGCCTCGCGCAAGGCCGAGAGGATCAACTCCAGGTGCTCCGGGCGCTGCAGGTCCCGGAGCGAGGCGGTGTTCGGCGACGAGACGTTCACGACCACGCCGTCGGCGAGCGGTGCAAGCAGCTCGTAGGTGCGAACGTAATTCTCGGCCGCGTCCTCGAGCCCGACTTCCTTGTTCTTGCCGATGTTGACTAGCACCGGAGGATGCCCGGCGAGATCCTCTTCCGAGAGCGACGCCCAGTGGTATGCGAGCCGCTCCGCCGCCGCCGCCGCTCCCTCGTTGTTGAAGCCGAGACGATTCACGAGCGCCTCGTGCTCCGGATAGCGAAACATCCGCGGCTTCGGGTTGCCCGGTTGCGGGAGCAGAGTCACCGTCCCCACTTCGACGAAGCCGAAGCCGAGCGCTGTGAGCATCGGGATCAGCTCGGCGTTCTTGTCGAACCCTGCCGCGATGCCGAACGGGTTGGCGAATCGAAGCCCCCAGAGCTCCCGCGGCGCGCACGACGCGAACATCGCGCGCCTAACAGCGCGGAGCAGAAGCGGGACGCTCTGCGCCCGCGCCATCTGCCGCGTAACCAGGTCGTGGGCCGCCTCGGCGTCGAGGTGAAAGAGCAGCGCCTTCGCGACCTCGTAGATCAACTCGCCCCCGGCGCGCGCAGCGCGGCCAGCAGCGCCTCCGCTCGGGCGAGGGGCGGGACGATCGGCGCGAGCCCCGGGGTGCGCGCACCGGTCTCGAGCAGCGGGATCAGGGCTACGAGCTCGGGGCCGTGCGCACGCCCCGTCGTCGCGACCCGTATTGGCATGAACAGAGGTTTGCCCTTGCGCCCGCTCGCACCCTTCATCCGCTCGGTGAACGCCTTGTACGCGTCGGCATCGCACGGCGCACCGTTGGCGCGAAGATCCTCCACAATCTGCGCGACGAACCCCTCCAGCCCTTCGCTGCCCAGCACCTCCGCGACTTCCGGGTCCGCGAGTTCCTTCTCCACGTCGAACTCGAACAGCGGGGCGAGCGCCGGCACGAAGTCGGCGAGCGCGTGTGCGGCTTTCTGCGTCAGTGCGAGCGCGCTCTCGAACCAGGCCCTCGTTTCGCGGGAATCCTCGCGCAGCCAGCCCGCGGCCTCGAACCGCGACTTGCAGAGCGACCAGAGTTCACCGGACTCCAGCTTGTGAAGATACTGTCCGTTCGTCCACGCGAGCTTCTGCGGATCGAAAACCGCCGGGGCCGAATTCACGCGATCGAGCTCGAATGCAGCGACGGCGGTATCCCGGTCGAAGATCTCCACGCCGTCCGCGGGCGACCAACCCAGCAGCGTCAGGTAGTTGAGCATCGCGTCCGGCAGGTATCCGTCGTCGGCCCACGCCGCGACCGACGTCGCGCCGTGCCGCTTCGACAGCTTGCTTCGATCCTGGCCGAGGATCAGCGAAACGTGCGCGAACTTCGGAATCTCCCAGCCGAGCGCGCGATAGAGCAGCACCTGCCGGTGCGTGTTCGTCAGGTGCTCCTCGGCGCGGATCACGTGTGAAATGTCCATGTCGTGGTCATCGACGACGACACAGAAGTTGTACGTCGGCATCCCGTCGGAGCGGAGAATGATGAAGTCGCCGAGGGACTCGGCCTTCCAGGTGACCTCTCCGCGGATCAGGTCGTCGATCGTCACGTCACCGTCGAACACGGAGCCGGGGCCCTTCGGCACGTGAAACCGGATCGCCGCCGGAACCGAAGCCGCGAGGCGCTCGGCCACCTCGCCACTCGTCAGCCGGTGGCACGTCAGATCGTAGTGAGGCGGCCGGCCCTCGGCTTCCGCGTCGCGCCGTTTCGCCTCGAGCGTGTCCTCGCTGCAGAAGCAGCGATAGGCGTGCCCCGAATCGAGCAGCTGCCGCGCGACGGAGGCGTAGAGCTCCGAGCGCTCGGACTGACGATAGGGCGCATGCGGGCCGCCGGTGTCGGGACCTTCGTCCCAATAGAGCCCCAGCCAGCGGAGATCGTCGAGCACCATGCGTTCGGACTCTCGGGTCGATCGCGCCTGGTCGGTGTCCTCGACCCGGATGATGAACACGCCGCCGTGATGGCGTGCGTACAGCCAGTTGAAGATTGCCGTCCGCGCGCCTCCGACATGGAGGTGTCCCGTAGGCGATGGCGCGAAGCGCGTTCGAACCGATCGAGTCTCGCTCATCGTCAACGTCGTCCTTCTCTGCGCGACGACGCCGCTTCCACCAGGACCGTTGCGAGCGCGCAGAGCCCTTCGCGGCGGCCTGTGAAGCCGAGACCGTCGGTCGTGGTGGCCTTGATGTTCACGCGATCCTCTCCGACCCCGAGCATGTTCGCCACGCTCGCGCGAATCCGCTCCTTGTGGGGGCCGAGCTTCGGCGCCTCCGCCACGACCGTCACGTCGACGTTCGCGATCTGGAAGCCTCGCTCGCCGACGAGGCGGAGCGCCTCCGCGACGAACACCGACGACGACGCCCCGCGCCAGCGTTCGTCGCTCGACGGGAAATACTCGCCAATGTCACCCGCACCGACGGCGCCGAGCATCGCATCGACGAGAGCGTGCAGGACCGCGTCGGCGTCGGAGTGTCCTTCGAGGCCGCCGCGATCCGCGATCCGTACGCCGCCCAGCACGAGCGGGCGGTCCGCGGCGAACCGGTGCACGTCGATCCCATTGCCGATTCGATTCATTCGTCGCTCCAGTTCGCGAGCTCTCGCACCGCGCTCTCGAAATCCACGGGCCTCGTGATCTTGATGTTTCTGGGGTCGCCCTCGATCACCCGGACGCGGTAACCGCAGCGAGCCACGGCTGCCGCCTCGTCCGTGGCCGGCCAACCCTCTTCGATTGCGCGCGCCAGAGCCGACTGCAATACGCCGAGCCGGAAGCACTGCGGTGTTTGCGCCGCGGCGAGCAGGCTCCTGTCGGGAGTCTCGACGACGACGCCTCCGTCGATTCGATGAATCGTGTCGGTCGGCATCGTCGCGGGAACTGCCCCGTCGGCGTGGGCGAGCGCTTCGAGCAGCCGGTCGAGAAGATCCGCCGGAACGAACGGCCGGACGGCATCGTGCGCTGCGACGATCGAGTCGTCGCCGAGGCCGCCGCGGACGAGGCTGTCCGCTCCGCGAAGGACCGACTCCTGCCTCGACTCCCCGCCGCGCACGATCTTCACGTTGCCCCAGCGGAAGTGGTCCGCGATCTCCTGCATCGTGGCGAGATGGTCAGGCGAGACGCAAACGACGATCCGCTCGACACTCGGGTGCCGATGGAAGCGACCGATCGTGTGGGCGATCAGCGGGCGTCCGCCGAGCGGGAGAAACTGCTTCGGCAGGTCGCCGCCGAACCGCGTGCCCGATCCGGCGGCGGGGATGATCACGGCACAACGCATGGCGTTAGGGTCGTCGTCTCCGCCGCGGGTCGCGCCCGGGAACGATCGCATCCGACGAGAGGCCGGAAGGCCCCCCGATCAGACCTCCATCACTTCCTTTTCCTTGTGCTTCAGGATGTCGTTGACCTCGTCGATGAACTTGTCCGTCAGCTTCTGGACTTCGTCGTGGGCGCGCTTTTCGTCGTCCTGCGAGATCTCGTGGTCCTTCTCGAGCTTCTTGACCTTGTCGTTCACGTCGCGGCGGACCTGTCGGATCGCGGTGCGCGCCTCTTCCGACATGTGGTGCGCGCGCTTGACGAGGTCCTTGCGGCGCTCCTCGGTCAGCGGAGGAACCGGCACCCGGATCAGCTTGCCGTCGCTCGCGGGATTGAAGCCGAGGTCCGCGGTGCGGATCGCTTTCTCGATCGGAGCGGTCATGCTCTTGTCCCACGGCTCGACGACGATGAGCGCGGGCTCGGGAACCTTCAGGTTCGCGACCTGCGCCAGCGGCGTGTCGGTGCCGTAGTAGGGAACCATCACGCCATCGAGCATCGACGTCGAAGCGCGCCCGGTGCGCAGCGATTTGAACTCCTTGTGCAGCGCCTCGATGGCGCCGTGCATGCGGCGTTCGGCGTCTTTGATCACTTCTTTCAGCGGCATCACTTTCCTCCTGTGACGGCGGGGCCACTAGTCCGAGACGAGCGACCCGATGTCCTCTCCAAGAACCGCCCTGCTGATGTTCCCCTTCTCGCGCAGCGAGAAGACGTAAATCGGTACGTTGTTGCTCCTGGCGAGGTCGATCGCCGACGCGTCCATGACGTTCAGGCGCTTCTCGAGAACCTCCTGGTAGGTGGCCCGCGGGATTCGCGTCGCGTTCGGGTCCTTGTGCGGATCGGCCGTGTAGAGGCCGTCGACCTTCGTCGCTTTCATGATGATGTCGCAGCAGAGCTCGTTCGCGCGCAGCGCCGCCGCCGAATCGGTCGTGAAATACGGGTTGCCCGTGCCGGCGGCGCAGATCACGATCCGCCCCTTCTCGAGATGGCGGATGGCGCGGCGTCGGATGAAGGGCTCGGCGACGCCGGGCATGTTGATGGCCGTGGCCACGCGCGTCGGCACGCCGCGGTCTTCGAGCGCGTTCTGGAACGCCAGCGAGTTGATGACCGTCGCGAGCATCCCCATCTGGTCGCCGACCGCGCGATCGATGCCCTCTGTCGCCGCGTTCACGCCCCGGAAAATGTTGCCCCCTCCGATGACGATCGCGACCTCGACCCCGAGCCCGTGCACTGCGACGACTTCGTCGGCAATGTCGGACATCGTCTCCGGGTCGATGCCGTACGAGCGATCGCCCATCAGCGCTTCGCCCGACAGCTTGAGCATGATTCTCTTGTATCGCGGCTTTTTCTCGCTGCTCATCAAGTGTCCCCGGGCGCTGATTTATACCATATCGATTGTCGCTTTGCGGGAGGCGCTCCCCGCCGGAACCGGCGCAAACAGGCACAAAAAATCCTCCGGCCCGAAAGAGCCGGAGGAT
>JAMPYE010000190.1 GCA_023700825.1 Thermoanaerobaculia bacterium
CGGTCTGCTGCGTTGCCGCCATGCGCGAAGGAAGGATGCAGTCGACGATCTCGCGGCCGACGAGAACGCTGCCGTGCCTGCGCGTGATGGAGATCAGCGTTCCGTCGCGCAGCGCCGCCTCGATCGCGGGATCGGGCTCGGTTGCCGGCAGCGGCGTCACCAGCGCGTCGGCCGATACCTG
Organism: Thermoanaerobaculia bacterium; assembly: GCA_023700825.1. Classification (GTDB taxonomy): domain Bacteria; phylum Acidobacteriota; class Thermoanaerobaculia; order Gp7-AA8; family Gp7-AA8; genus JACPDH01. The sequence goes on from JAMPYE010000190.1 coordinate 182, forward strand.
CCTTCGATGCTTCTGGTACGAGGGCGAGACCTCGCCCGCCGTCTCCCATCGACGGTGGTCGAACTTGTCCCGGCCTCCCTTCTTCTTCGTCATCGCCTTCCTGACCTGTAACGCCTTCTTGCGTGCCTTTGCGGATTCGTGCGTTCCCAGCTCCGCGAACAAATGCCTGAGCTTCTTCTCTTCTCGATTCATGTCCGACCCTGGTTCATGAATCCCGCGTGGAATCACCGGCGGAGCTTCGCCGGACGCGAGACTCGTGATGAATGCTCCCGACGCCCGAATACGACTCGATCGGAGCGCATCGCGAGACACTTCACCGAAGCGGCAGGCGCCGCTCTCGTTTCGGAAGGTTGTCCCGCGGGGAGGAGGTCAGACTCTCATAGGCTGAGCTCAGTTTACAGCCTGTTCACCCGATGAGGCCAGTCCGGTGGCATCGCAGGCAATCCGCGCCCCTCGACCGGACGTATCCCGATGTGCCTTGCGTTACACGAGATACGGCACGAAAATCTGATCTGGTCCGCATATCCGCCGCATCGGGAGGTTCGCACATGCGCCTTCGTTCACACGCCATCGTCCTCGCGCTGATCGCCGTACTCGCCTTCGCCGGATCGGCCAGCGCCCAGTACTTCGGGCGCAACAAGGTCAAGTGGGACAAGTTCCGGTTCCAGGTGCTGCAGACGCAGCACTTCGACATCCACTACTACCCCGAGCAGAAGGCCGCGGCCGAGGATGTGGCCCGCATGGCGGAACGGTGGTACGACCGCTACTCGAAGTTCTTCGACCACCAGTTCTCCCGCAAGCCGATCGTCCTCTACGCCGACCATCCCGATTTCCAGCAGACGACCACGATCGACAGCTCGATTGGCGAAGGCCTCGGAGGATTCACCGACGCGTTCCAGAACCGCATCGTCATGCCGCTGACCGGCACCTATGCCGAGACCGATCACGTGCTCGGCCACGAGATGGTCCACGTGTTCCAGTACGACATCGCGCTCTCGCGCAGAGGCGGGGGCGGGGGCGGCAGGAAGACCAACTTCCAGCTGATGTCGCTGCCGCTCTGGATGATCGAAGGCCTCGCCGAGTACCTCTCCCAGGGCCGCGTCGATCCGCAGACCTCGATGTGGGTGCGCGACGCGATGATCTCCGACAAACTTCCCGATCGCGAGAAGCTGACGCGCGACCCGCGCTTCTCCCCGTACCAGTACGGCCAGGCTTTCTGGGCCTGGATCGGCGGCCGGTGGGGTGACGAGGCCGTGCGCGAGCTCTTCCTCGGCGCTGGCATGCTCGGAATCGACGAGGCCTTCCGCAAGATCCTGAACATGCCCTCGAAGGATGCCTTCGCGGAATGGCAGCAGGTTTCGAAGGACCAGTATGGGCCGGCGCTCGAAGGGCGGGTCCTCCCCTCTGCGCTCGGTGCGCCGCTGATTCCGGTGAGGAAGCGCACGTTCGGAGCGAACGTCGACCTCGCACCTTCGCTCAGCCCGGACGGAAAGTGGCTCGCCTTCCTCTCGGCGCGCGGCCTCTTCTCCATCGACCTGTACCTCGCGAACGCGGAGACCGGGGAAATCGTCGCGGAGCTCTCCGGCCCTGCGGGCGAGCCCCACTATGAATCGCTTCGATTCATCGACTCGTCCGGCTCCTGGGCCCCCGACTCCGAGAGCTTCGCGTTCGTCGTCACCCAGGGGGGCGACAACCGAATCGCGATCCTCGACGTCGAGACACGCACCGTGACCGACAGGATCGAGCTGTCCGGAATCGGCGCGATCACGAACCCCGCGTGGTCGCCCGACGGGCGGACGATCGCATTCTCCGGACAGGCGGGCGGCATTACCGACATCTACCTGATGGACGTCGAGACGAAGAAGGTCTCGCGGCTGACGGACGATCGCTTCGGCGACCTGCAGCCCGCGTGGTCGCCCGACGGCAAGTCGATCGCGTTCGTCTCGGAACGCGGCGAGGGAACTGACCTGAACGCCCTGGTGTACGGCCCGCTTCGCATTTCCGTCATCGACGTCGTGACGAAGCAGATTCGAACACTCCCGATCTTCGAGATCGCGAGACACATCAATCCGCAGTGGGCTCCCGATGGAAAGTCGATCTGGCTCGTCGCGAACCCCGACGGCATCGCCGACGTCTTCCAGTACGAACTGGAATCGGGCCAGATCCGCCGGAGGACGAACGTCGCGACAGGCGTCAGCGGAATCACCGACCTCTCTCCCGCGCTCAGCGTCGCGTCGCGGCAGGGCCGCGTCGTCTACTCGCTGTTCAACGACGGGGGCTGGCAGCTCTTCACGCTCGATCCGAAGACTGCGATTTCCACCGAGACCTCGTTCGTTTCCATGGCGGGCGCCCCCGCGGCAGTGCTGCCGCCGGCGGAGGCCGTCGAGCCGACGAAGGTCGCGAATTACCTCAAGGATCCCGGGCTCGGACTCCTCCCCGCCGGCGATCCCGGGTTCTCGGGCAAGAGGTACGACCGCTCTCTGAGACTCGACTACGTCGGACCGCCGACCGTGGGCGTCGGCGTCGACAGTCGCGGGGTCGGAGTCGGGGGAAGCATCGCGCTGGGATTCAGCGACGTGCTCGGCACGCACAAGGTCGGGCTCTTCCTCCAGGGCGGAGGTACGACCAGCGACCTCCAGGGGCTCTTCGGGGGTCAGGTCTATTACCTCAATCAGGCGAACCGGCTCCAGTGGGGCGGGTCCTTCACTCACCTTCCCTACTCGACGCGATACACCCTGTACGACCAGGACACGGTCATCGTCGACGGCGTCCCGACGCCGGCCGAGATCTACCAGGAGGTCGAAGAGCGCACGACGCTCGACGAAGTCGCGCTCATCACTCAGTACCCCTTCGGCCCCACTCGCAGAATCGAGGCCAGCGCAGGCTACAACTACGTCGGCTACGAGATCGGTGTCGATCAGTTCATCTTCGTGAACGGCCAGCTGGTCGACCAGGACGACTTCACCGTCGACGACCTCGAGAGTATCGGCTACGCACGCGGCGCGGTGGCGTTCGTCGGCGACAGCTCGATCTTCGGGATCGCGTCCCCGATCGCGGGAACCAGGTACCGAGTGGAGGTTGCGACCAACTCGGGCGACCTCGATTTCGAGAGCGGCCTCGTCGACTACCGGAAGTACTTCTTCAACCGTCCAGTGACGCTCGCCTTCCGGGGCGTGTACCTCGGGCGCCACGGCGACGGCGCGGAGGACCAGCGCCTCAATCCGCTCGACATCAGCAACAGCACCCTCGTCCGCGGCTACTCCGACTACGACTTCGACGAATGCACGCCGATCCCGGGAAGGAACTGCCCGGAGGTCGCGCGACTCCTCGGAAGCAAGATGGCAGTCTTAAACGTCGAGTTCCGCGTGCCGCTCCTCGGGCCGCGCGAGTTCGGCCTGATCGAGGCTCCGTACTTCCCCACGGAGTTCATCGCGTTCGCGGAAGGGGGAGCCGCGTGGACCGAGGACGAGTCGGTCGACTGGACGTTCGAGCGCGAGACTGCCGCTCGTGTCCCGGTCTTCAGCGCCGGCATCGCCCTTCGCACAGTCCTTGGAGGCGTTCTCCCGCTCCAGTTCTATTACGCCTTCCCGTTCCAGCGGCCCGAGAAGGACAGCGGCGAGTTCGGGTTCCTCATCGTCCCGGGCTGGTAGTGGGAGTTCCGGGCATCCCGATCCGATGCGAGACAGGGGACTCCCTGTCTCGTTCGCACGATCCTCGGTGTCCTGCATTCTGCATTCGACACATCCTTTCCGTTGCGCAACAGAAACCGATATGTCTAATGCCGGTTGCAGAATGAGGAATTGAGAATGTCGCTGCCCTGGGGGAGGCGTCCTGCAGTCGCCGGATTTGCGTTTGCCTCGTTCCGCGAGGTGCCGAGCTCCTCGAGTGCAACCTGCGCTATTCTCCTGGGATGCCGGGCACGGGTCCTCCGATCGAGTTGCTGACGCACAGGCTCTCCGAGACGCCCTCCGAGTTCCTCTCCCCCGTTCTCGCGCGCGAGTCCGGCGCCGTGAACCTGGCGGCAATCGTGTCGGACCTCCTTTGCGACATGGGCGGTTCTCCGCTCCCGGCCTCCGACGCGAAGCGCTTCGACTCGCGCGACAAAGGGGCTGCGGACGAGCTTCGCCTCGTGCTAATCACCTGCTGGCTGTTGCACGATCCGTGGTTCACCGAACGCGGGTCGTTCTCGCAGAAGGCCTTGCGCTTTCTTGGCGGCGGGCTCGCCGGAGTCGCGAAGGTAGTTAGGCCGGAGAAGTTCGTCTCCGACCCTGACCGCCGGGAAGAGCTTGCGCGACTCTGTCTCGCAGCGCTCGATCTACTGCCCGCGGGCGAGAACGATCTGCAGGCGCGCGATCGGCTCACGACGCTGAGCAGTGTCGAGCGCGTTCGGGTGCTCGCCGAGACACGCAGAGTGCAACAGCAGCAGGAAGCGGAGCGAAAGCGGCGCATTCAGCAGGAGATGGAGCAGCGACGCGCCGCCGAGGCAGCACCGGCGTGGGGGCGCGAATGAGAGAGGCCGTCGAGGGGCTGTCCGATCGCGAGCGGTTTCCTCTTCTGGACGAGGACGGCGCGCGGATGCTGAGCCGGTTGCGCCAGCATCCGAATGCCCCGCGCTGGAACCTCGCGACGGGTGATCGTCTCGACGCGGCGATGCTCGAGCGGGTCAGACAGTGGGAGGCTGCGCTCGGGGCGCCTTCGCCCGGATGGACGCCGGGCCGGCCTCCCGATTGGGTCGACGGATTCGCGGCAGGGTGCGCGGCCGACGTGCCGATCTACCGTCGGGGCGGCACCGCTGCGTTCGCGTCGCGGCCGACCGTCACGCGCGCCGACCTCGCGCGAGAGCCATGGTCGTTCGTGCCCGACTCTCAGCCGCTCGACAACCTGATGACGTTCTACACGTCCGGAACCACGGGCAAGCCGATGTACGTCATCACGCATCCGGAAGTGCCCGCGAAGAAGCTGGCGCTCTACCGCAGGGCGCTCCGGGCGTGCGGCGCCGACCTCGTCGGCGGCCCCGGCCGTGTGGCGATCGCATTCGTCTGCTCGCAGGCGAAGACGCTGACGTACGCGACGGTATCGTCGCTGCTGAACCAGGCGGGCGCAGTGAAGGTGAACCTGCACCCGTCGCAGTGGAACGATCCGGGCGATCGCGTTCGCTTCCTCGACGAATGCGACCCGGAGGTGCTGACCGGCGACCCGATCGGCTTCGCTGATCTGGCCGACCTCCCGGTGACGATCAGGCCGCGCGCGCTCGTCTCCAGCGCGATGACCGTGACTCCGGGGCTCAGGGCGCGGCTCGAGTCGCGCTTCGGATGTCCCGTGGTCGACATCTACTCGACCTGCGAGTCGGGGCCGATCGCAATGGCGCGCGGCGACGCGTACGAAGTGCTGCCCGACGATCTCTACGTCGAGATCCTCGACGAGCGGGGCGCGCATTGCCCGCCGGGCGTCGCGGGCGAGATCACGCTGACGGGAGGCAGGAATCCGTTCCTCCCTCTCCTGCGGTACCGGACAGGCGACTACGCGGCGATCGAGACGAGGAACGGAGCTCCGGTGCTGACACAGTTTGACGGCAGAGCGCCAGTCCGGTTCCGGACGATGGACGGGCAGTGGATCAACAACATCGACGTGGCGGCGGCGCTGCGAACCGTTCCGCTGACGCAGATCTCACTTCTGCAGCGCGCGGACGGCTCGCTTCTTCTGAAAGCGCGCGGCTGCGAATCGGAGTCCGGCCTTCGCGCGGCGATCGGGACTCTCTTCGGCGAAGGCCAGTCGCTCGCCATCGAGCCGATGCCCGACGACGTATGGAAGGCAGTTCCGTACGCGAGCGAGCTCGAGTACGGAAGCTGATGTGGCGCAGGCACTCCTGCCTGCGCGTCGCCAAAGGCGACCGACTCTTCGTCACCACCTCGACCAACACCCGCGGCGGCGCGTCGCGCCGCGCGCAGACAGGAGTGTCTGCGCCACACAGGCCCGCCGCGTCACTCCGTGTGGTGCAGGTAAGCCTGCCTGCGCCCACACGCGCGGAGCTACCGGGCCGGGTACTTCGCGGCCTCGGCGCGCGCGAGCTCGTCGCAGCGCTCGTTCCAGCGATCGCCGGAATGCCCCTTCACCTTGATCCACTCGACGTCGTGAGCGCCCACGAGCGCGATCATCCGCTCCCAGAGATCGCGATTCTCGACCGGCTCCTTCTTCGAATTCTTCCAGCCGTTGCGCTCCCAACGGACGTACCACCGGTCGCGAAAACAATTGATCACGTAGGCGCTGTCACTGTGGACCTTCACTTTGCAGCGCTCCTTGAGCGCTTCGAGGGCGCGGATGACGCCGAGCATCTCCATGCGGTTGTTCGTCGTCGCAGGCTCGCCGCCGGAGAGCTCGCGGATCGTCTCTCCGTGGATGAGAACGGCCCCCCAGCCTCCGGGGCCGGGATTTCCGCTGCACGCACCATCGGTGTAGATCGTGATCGTCTTCAAGGCGCGCGATGGTAGCGGAAGAGGCGCCGCCTGTCACGCGGCGCCTGCTTCTCGTGCCCGGCTACTGCTGCTGTCCGCGAAAGATCGCGAACACGGCGCCGAGAGGATCCATGGCCACGGCAAATCGCCCCATGTTCGGGATGTCCTGCGGCGCGAGGCAGATCTGGCCACCCAACTCGACGATGCGCGCGGCAGTCGCATCGGCATCGTCGACTGCGACGTAAGGAAGCCACGCAGAAGGCTGCGGCGCCCCGGCGGGAATGGCCAGCATCCCGCCGATGCCCGCGGCACCGCGCATCAGGACGATGTAGTTGCCCATCGGCCCCATGTCCATGTCGTCGCGCTGCCAGCCGACGAGGTCGGCGTAGAAGGCGAACGCCTTCTCCTGGTCGGTCGTCAGCAGCTCGGTCCAGCAGAAGTTGCCGGTGTGCATCGAGACCCAGGGATCTTCCTCTTCGCCCGGGTCCGAGCTCTTGAAGATGGAGACGAAGGCTCCCGTCGGATCGCCAATCACCGCGAAGCGGCCGACGCCGGGGATGTCGTTGGGAGGCACGCAGACGGTGCCCGAGATCGACGGGATCCGCTCCGCCGCGGCGTCGACGTCGTCGACGGACAGATAGGGCATCCAGTGCGACGGAACCCCGTGGCTCGCGTCGAACGGGACGATCCCGCCGATGTCGCGAGTCCCGCAGCGGAGCTCCGTGTAGTCGCCCATGCCGTCGATCGCCGTGACCTTGTGCGTCCATCCGAAGAGCTGCCCGTAGAACTCCAGCGAGCGCTTCGGATCGGTGCTCATCATGTCGTACCAAACGAATTTCCCTCGTCCGGTGAATCGCGACTCACCCATGCAATGCCTCCAGTTCTCGATTCGAGAAATGTTAAGGCGTCGGGAGGCGGTGCGCCGTCAAGAAGTCGTGAGGGTTTGAGCACGGACCCGGAAACCCGGGCCGGGAGACTGTCCGGCTTCCCGCGCTGAAGGGCAGGCCGTCCGGCCGGCGTGCGGCCGGACGGCCCGGGGCTCACTTCTTCGAAAGCTGCTTCTCGAGCTCGCTCAGCCGCTTCTCGAGATGGTCGATCTTCTTCTCGAACTGGTCGCAGTCGCGAAAGCTCTCCATCCGGGCCTTCCACTCCGGGCTCTCGAAGTACTCCTTCAGGTTTCCGATCGCGCCACGCATCTCCGGCTCGAACTCGAAGGTCTTGAGTTTCCCGTCCTTCATGCCCTTCCAGTGCGGACCGCCGATCTCGACCTCGAATCGTTTGACCTCGCGCTCGTCGACAGTGACGAGGAACTGC
>JAMPYE010000191.1 GCA_023700825.1 Thermoanaerobaculia bacterium
CCGGCGCCCCGTTCTTCACGGCGAGGTCCATGATTTTGCAGATCTTCGCGGCGTAGGTCTCGCTCAGCGACCCGCCGAACACGGTGAAGTCCTGCGCGAAGGCGAAGACCTGGCGGCCATTGATCATGCCGTAGCCGGTGACCACGCCGTCGCCCGCGATCTTCTGCTTGTCCATGCCGAAGTCGGTGGAGCGGTGGACGACGAGCTGGTCGAGCTCCTGGAACGATCCCGGGTCGAAGAGCAGAGAGATTCTCTCGCGCGCCGTCAGCTTCCCGTCGGCATGCTGGCGCGCGATCCGGTCTTCGCCACCACCAAGCTCGCTCTGGCGCTTCCTGCGCTCCAGCTCTTCCAGCTTCTTCTCGATCGACATCGGTCGCTCCCGTGCGGCGCCCTCTGCAGGCACCCATTCAGGCGGCAAGAGTATCGCGGGGGGGCGCGAATTGAGAATTGAGAATTGGGAATTGAGAGATGGCCGGGCCGCGAGCGCCTCCCGAACGACTCGCTCATCTCTCAATTCTCAATTCTGAATTCTCAATTCCGAATTCGGGCATAATTTCCCGGTCTCCAAAAAAGATGACCCTCCAGCCCGGCACCCGCCTCGGTTCGTACGAGGTCGTCGCACCTCTCGGTGCCGGCGGCATGGGCGAGGTCTACCGCGCTCGCGACCCGCGGCTCGACCGCGAGATCGCGATCAAGGTTCTCCCGGCGTCGGTGGCAGACAATGCCGACCGCCTCCATCGCTTCGAGCTCGAAGCGAAGGCCGCCGGTTCGCTCAACCACCCGAACCTCGTCACGATCTTCGAGCTCGGCACGCACGAAGGCGCCCCGTTCATCGCGATGGAGCTTCTCGAGGGAGAGACGCTGCGCGACCGCCTCGGCAACGCGCGTGCCCATTCCGGCGACACGACGCAGAGCGGCTCGTCGAAAACGACCGCCATCAGCCAGCGGCGCGCGATCGAGTGGGCGTCACAGATCGCGCACGGTCTCGCCGCGGCGCACGAGAAAGGCCTGGTCCATCGCGACCTCAAGCCCGAGAACATCTTCATCACGCGCGACAACCGCGCGAAGATCCTCGACTTCGGCCTCGCGAAGCTGATGGCGCCGGGGGACGACGAGGTGAGCGACGACCTTACGCAGAAGCGCAACACCGCCCCCGGCACGGTGCTCGGCACGGCGGGCTACATGGCGCCCGAACAGGTGCGCGGCCGCGACGTCGACCACCGCGCCGACATCTTCGCTTTCGGCGCGATCTTCTACGAGATGCTCACCGGCCGCCGCGCCTTCGCCGGCAACTCGGCCGCCGACATCATGAGCGCGATCCTCCGGGAGGAAGCGCCCGACATCTCGGAGACACATCCGCACCTTCCACCCGCGCTCTCCCGCATCGTCCAACACTGTCTCGAGAAGGACGCCTCGATGCGCTTCCAGTCGGCTCGCGACCTCGCCTTCGACCTCGAGGCGGTCTCCGGCCTGTCGGGCAGCTCCAGCGCGATGCGCTCTCGCGGCGTCTCCGCGAGACGCTGGCTTCCCTTCGCAATCGCGACGCTTCTCGGAGTCGTCGTGACCGCGCTCGCCTTCGTGGTCGTGCGCCAGACCGGTTCCGCCGCGACGACAGAGCGGGCGGCACCGCCGCGCACCGTCACGCAACTCACGTTTCAGTCGGGGAACGAGTCGTTCCCGAGCATCTCTCCCGACGGCGAGACGTTCGTCTACGTCAGCGAGGCCGACGGCGATCTCGACATCTACTTCCAGCGCGTCGACGGCTTCAATCCGATCAACCTGACGAAGGACAACGCCGGCGACGACACGATGCCCGCGTTCTCTCCCGACGGAAAGCAGATCGCGTTCCGGAGCGACCGGGACGGCGGTGGCGGCGTCTTCGTCATGGGCGCCACCGGCGAGTCGGTAAGGCGTCTCTCGGATTTCGGATACAACCCCGGCTGGTCACCCGACGGCAAGTCGATCGTCGTCGCCACCGAGCCGATCGAGTTCTTTCCCGAAGGGAGAAACACCGACAGTTTCCTCTGGCTGATCGACGTGGCAACGGGCGGAAAGCGCCAGCTCACGGATTTCGACTCGGTGCAGCCCTCGTATTCGCCTAACGGACTTCGAATCGCCTATTGGGGAGTCTACTCGGGCTCCCAGCGCGACATCCGCACGATCGCCGCGACCGGCGGCGCGGAGACCGTCGTCGCCGTCACCGACGACGCGCCCCTCGACTGGAACCCCGTCTGGTCGCCCGACGGGAAGCACCTCTACTTCGGGAGCAGCCGCGATGGCACGACGAATCTATGGCGCGTGCCGATCGACGAGTCGACGGGAAAGACGCTCGGAGCGCCGGAACCGGTGAGGCTCCCCGATCAGCGCACGGGGCAGTACAGCCTGGCGCGCAGCGGGGCCAGGCTGCTCTATTCCTCGCGACGGCAAACGTCGAAGCTCCACAAGATGCGATTCGATCCGGCGAGCGGCAAGCTCACCGAGGGCGAGCCGGCGCTGCTCGGCGGCACGTTGCCGCTCCTGACCCCGAGCATCTCGCCCGACGGCCAGTGGGTTGCCGCGCGCGTCGATCGCCCCCACGAGGATCTCGTCGTGCTTCGCGCCGATGGAAGCGAGACCCGCCGGATCACGAACGACCCCTATCGCGATCGTGGACCGCAGTTCATGCCGGACGGGAAGAGTCTCGTCTTCTACGCGTCGCGCGGAGCGCCTTACCAGCTCTGGTCGGTCCGTCCCGACGGCAGCGGACTCGAGCAGCTCACGAACCTCCCGGAGAACAATGCGATCGTCAACCCGCTCCCTTCGCCTGATGGACGGCGCATCGCGGGATACAACGAGCACGGCGTCTGGTTCTTCGACCTGACGAAGCCGCTCGCCGGCCAGGAGCCGACGACGTTCTCGTCGGGCGAACGGGACGGAAAGAAGCTTCATTTTCAGCCGGCCGGCTGGTCGGACGATTCGACGAGACTCGTCGGGAGCTTCCGGACGAGCGACGGCGTTCAACTTCCCGGCGTGGTGATCTGCGACGTGGAAGCGCGCAGCTTCGAGACGGTCCATCCGAAGGCGCTCCCCATGGCCTGGCTGCGCCGCTCCGGGCTCGTTCTCGCCGGCTACGGCGACGGTCGGATCGTCACGATCGACCCGACGCGACGCATGGAACGCGCGATCGAGCTCCCATTCCTCGTCAGCGGTGGCGCCGCGAGCGCCGACGACTCGACCCTCGTCCTCCTCGAGAGCGAATCGGAATCGGACATCTGGCTGCTCGAAGAGGCGGCTGCCGCGCCGCCACCGGGGCCGGGGTCGAATTGAGAATTCAGAACTGAGAATTGAGAGATGGCTGAGCCATGGGTGGCGCCTGAACGCCCACCATCTCTCATTACTCAAGTCTGAATTCTCAATTCGTCTTTCTTCCGCGCTATCCTCTCCCCTTCCGAGGCCCGAGCGCAGTTCCGGGCCGCTGAGACCATGACGAACTCCATCCTCGTCGAAGTGCTGATCATCGTTGCGATGATCGTCGCCAACGGCGTCTTCGCAATGAGCGAGATCGCCGTTGTCTCCGCGCGCAAAGCGAGGCTGCTTCACCGCGCGAAGTCGGGGAACAAGCGCGCCGAAGCGGCGCTGCGGCTCGCCGAGCGGCCCGAACGTTTCCTCTCGACGATCCAGATCGGGATCACGACCATCGGAGTGCTCGCGGGCGCATTCGGGGGCGCGACCCTCGCGCGCGAGCTCGCCACGATTCTCGACACCTACCCGCTGGTCTCGGAGTGGAGCGCCGCGATCGCGGTCGGTCTCGTCGTGGTTGCGATCTCGTTCCTTTCGATCGTGCTCGGCGAGCTCGTGCCGAAGCGAATCGCGCTGGGCGCACCCGAGACGATCGCCAGCGCCGTCGCGCCGGCCATGGAGACGCTCTCGCGTCTCGCCTCGCCGCTCGTGACGCTCCTGAGCTTGTCTGGCAGTGTGCTGCTCGCGATACTCAGGATCAAACCGGCGGACGAGATGCCGATCACCGAAGACGAGTTGCGCCTGCTGCTGCACCAGGGCGCGAAGGCCGGCACGATCGAGGCGGGAGAGCGGCAGATCGTCGAACGGGTGTTCGTCCTCGGTGGCAGGCCGGTCCGCTCGGTGATGACGCCGCGCACCGACATCGAGTGGCTCGATCTCGATCGACCGATCGCCGACCTGCGCGCGACAGCCCAGAAAAGCTCGCACGGCCTTTTCCCGGTCGCGACCCGCTCGATCGAGAAGATCGCCGGCATCGTCGGCGCGAAGGACCTCTGGGCCGAGTCGGTCTCCGACGGCGCGAGCCTCCGCCTGCTCGCGCGAACGCCTCTCTACGTTCCCGAGAAGCTCCCCGTCCTCCGCGTGCTCGACATGTTCCGCGAGACGCGCAACCACGTGGCGATCGTCGTCGACGAGTACGGTGCGGTCGAAGGGCTCGTCACCCCGCGCGACCTGTTCGAAGCGCTCGTCGGCGAGCTTCCGACCGGCGACCAGGAGACCGAGCCGTGGGTCGTCGAGCGGAGCGACGGCTCGTACTCGCTCGATGCGGGCCTGGACATCGAGGAGGTCAAGCTCCTGCTCGGTATCGACACCCTCGAGGGCGAGAAGGACTCCTATCAGACGATCGCAGGCTACGTGATCGAGCGTCTACGAAGGCTGCCGAAGATCGGAGAGAGCGTCGAGTCGAATGGCTGGCGCTTCGAGATCATCGACATGGACGGGCGCCGCGTGGATCGGATCATCGTGAGCCGAATCACGCCCGCTGCGCGAAATTGAGAATTGAGAGATGGCCGTAGCTCGGGCGGCGACCCCGCGGCTGCTCCTGCCTCGATCCAGACAGTCCCATTGAAACAGACTATAATGGTCCGATGGAACAGGTCACCGTAAGTCAGCTCAAGAGCCAGCTCAGCGCATGGCTCCGGAAGGTGAAGGCCGGCACCACCGTCGTCGTGTTCGAGCGCGACACGCCGATCGCGACGATCGAGTCCGTTCGTGACTCCTCCCGCCACGACGATCGCCTCGCGCGCCTCGAACGATCGGGGCAACTTCGCCGAGCAGCGAAGCCGGTTCCGCAGAAGGCGCTTCGCTCCCGCGCCCCGAAGTCGAAGCGCAGCGTCGTTTCGGCGCTCGTCGACGAGCGGCGCGAGGGGCGATGAGATTCTGGGACAGTTCGGCGGTCCTGCCCCTGATCCTCGACGAGGATCAACGCGAGACGCTCCTGAAGCTCCTCGAGGACGACCCCGTCGTCCTCGTGTGGTGGGCCGCCTCGGTCGAGTGCGCCTCGGCGATCTCGCGCCGGGAACGCGAAGGGGCCCTCTCGCTCGCGGAGTCGGGCGAGGCGCTGGCCCGGCTCGACCTGCTCGCGGGCTCCTGGCACGAGGTCGTTCCGTCCGATGCCGTCCGCACCGTCGCGCGACGCCTTCTTCGCACACATCCGTTGCGCGCCGCCGATTCGCTTCAGCTGGCCGCAGCGATCGTCGCCTCCGAGCACGATCCGTCCACGATCTCCTTCGTCGGCCTCGACGCGCGCCTCAACGAGGCCGCCACTCGCGAAGGTTTCACGGTGCTGCCCGCTGCTGCGCGGCTGCCGCGGAGTTGAGAATCGAGAATTGAGAAATGTGGCGCAGGCACTCTTGCCTGCGCGCCGCCGAAGGCGGCCATTGCTCGAAGTATCGCAGGGGCCCGGCAATGCCGTATCCCTGCCATCCTTCATCCAGGCTCGATTGAGAGATGGCAGCGCGTTCTGGCGCCACGCATCGTTCCACCATCTCTCGAGTCGCAGTTCTTTATTCTAAATTCGCCGAGCCAGCGGCTACGCGACCACGCCGCGCTCGAACAGCGCCGCGATCGCGCCCGCGTCGTAACCGAGCTCGCGCAGGATGCTCTCGCTGTGCTGGCCGACCACGGGCGGGGGCGCCACGGGATCGAGGCGGGCGCCGTTCCAGATCACCGGGTTGCGCACCGACTCGAAGCGCCCGATCGTCGGGTGCTCCATCGCGACGCGCATCTGCGGGTTGCGCGCGAGCGCCTCGTCGACATGCTCGACGATCGCGGCGGGAATGCCGGCGCGGCGCGAGGCGTCGACCCAGTGCGCGGCCGGGCGCGTCGCGAACACCCGCTCGAGCTCCTCGATGAGGGCGTCGCGGTTTTCGACGCGCCTCGAGTTCGTGCGATAGCGCGGATCGTCGACCAGCTCCGGCCGCATGATCACGCCGGCGCAGAGCAGCTCGAACTGGCGGTCCGACGCAGCGGCGACGACGAACGGCCGGTCGGCTCCGTGGAACTGCTGGTACGGCACGATCGACGCATGCTCGTTGCCGTAGCGCTTCGGCCGCTCGCCCGTGAGCAGGTGGGCCTGCGCCACGTTCGCGAGAGACGCCAGCGTCGCCGCGACGAGCGACACTTCGATCACCTGGCCGGGTGCTCCGCGCTCTCTGGCGAACAGCGCCGTCATGATCGATCCGTAGGCGTAATGCGCCGTCAACACGTCGGAGAGCGCGACGCCGACCTTCATCGGGTCGCCTTCCTTCTCTCCCGTAATCGACATGAGCCCGCCCGCCGCCTGCGCGAGCAGGTCGTAGCCCGGCTGCGCCGCGTCGGGGCCGTCGCTGTCGAAACCGACGATCGAGCAGATCACGGCGCGCGGGTTGACCGCGTGCACCGAGGCTGCGTCGACGCCGAACTTCGCGCGGTCTTCCGCCTTGAAGTTCTCGATCACCACGTCGGCGCGCGCGATGACCTTCTTCGCAATCTCCAGCGCGGAGGGGTGCTTGAGGTTGAGCGCGATCGACTCCTTGTTCCGGTTGATCGAGAGAAAGTACCCGCTCTCCTCACCCACGAACGGCGGACCCCAGCGGCGCGTCTCGTCGCCGCGCGGCTCCTCGATCTTGACGATGCGCGCGCCAGCGTCGCTCATCATCATCGTGCATAGCGGGCCCGCGAGAATGCGCGAGAAGTCGGCGACGAGAATGCCTTCGAGATGCCTCAACTGTTGTCCGGTCATAAGCTCACGCGGCGCTGTCGGGATCGAGGTTCGGTTGTCTGACGTTCGGGCGACTCCGCGACACGCGCGGCGGAGAACGCAAAGGATACCGGAGTCCGGGGGCGAGGGGATGTGAAGTCGGCCACGCGGATGCGGGCGGGAGATGCGAGCCGGGCCGGCGGGACGTCAAAGACCGGGCCCGGGCTCGGCCTTTCGGTTCCCTGTCGGCTTAACACCAGACCGCCAACTAATCGTAGTTCGCCTTCAGCCTGTCGAGCTCCGCGAGCGCACGCCGCAGGACCTCCACCACGTGCCGGACCTCGTTGCCGTAAAAGCGCATCTCTGCGTCGCACTCGCCCATCGAGTAGATGGCCTCGTCGCGCTCCAGACGGTCACGCTCGAGCCGGAGCCGCTCGGAGAGCTCCTCGATCTCTGAGCGCAGGACGTAGCGCAGATCCTTCTCGCCCAGGTACCGCTTGCACTGGGGGCAGTGGATCGACGGGTCGGACGAGTTCTCGACCAGTTCGAAGATGAACTGGCGTTCGCAGGCGGGACACTCGAAAACTTCTGGCAGCAAGCGCGTTTCCTCGCTTCCAGAATAGGCCCGAACCTCTGGAATTCAAGGGTTGACACCCGCGGTTCTCGCGCATACGATCGCGCACCCGAAGTGCTGGGGCCCGATGTGCTGGGAGATCGTTCAATGGTAGGACAAGCGGCTCTGAACCGCTCAATCGGGGTTCGACTCCCTGTCTCCCAGCCAACTGCCCCCCCTGTCGCTCTCTAGTTGCGCCGTGGACTGCAGTCACGCTGCAACCACGCGCCTGCGGCGACGACGGTTCAGCGACGTAGCGCGGACCGGAAGTAGAAGTCGAGCATCGCGGTCAGTGGCGAGGCGTTTCCGAGAAGGCGGCTTCGTAGCGCCGCGCCCTCCCAGCAATCGACCAGCAGGC
>JAMPYE010000192.1 GCA_023700825.1 Thermoanaerobaculia bacterium
ACTCGCACTTCTTCCTCCGTTACGCCTAATACGGTGTCGCCTTCGGCGACGCGCAGGCAGGAGTGCCTGCACCACATGCCTGCGCACTCCACATGACAGCCGACCTCACGACACGCCTCGTCTGCTCCGGCTGCGGCGCCGTTCCGCGGCCGGACGAGCCGTATCCGTTTCGCTGCCCCGATGCGGCGGACGGTGACGACATCGACCACGTCCTGCGGCGCGAAATGTCGTGCGACGCTGCGCAGACGCACGCCTGGCGACGGGTCTTCCTGAACGGGGAGCCGAATCCGTTCGTGCGCTACCGCACCCTCTTTCACAGCCACCGCATCGCGACGAGCCGTGGAATGTCGGATGCAGAATTCACCGGGATGGTCGAGTCGCTCGACGCGGACGTCGCAGCCGTCGGCGGTACCGGCTTTCGCGAAACTCCCTTCGCAAGGCACGACGCCCTGAACGCCGCGCTCGGCCGCGGCGCCGGCTCGCGGTGGATCAAGGACGAGACCGGCAACGTCTCCGGCTCGCACAAGGCGCGGCACATGATGGGGCTCGCGATCTGGCTCGAGATGGCGCGCCGCACCGGGATGATCCCCGCGGACGCCGCGTCTCCCGGTCTCGCGATCGCGAGTTGCGGAAACGCGGCGCTCGCGGCCGCGGTCGTCGCGAAGGCGGCGCACCGGCATCTCGACGTGTTCATCCCGACCGACGCGCATCCCAACGTCACGCGACAGCTCGAGGAGCTGGGCGCGCAGCTGACGATCTGCGAGCGCGAGGACGCGACTCCGGGCGACCCGTGCGTGATCGGCTTCCGCCGCGGCCTGACCCGCGGCGCCCTGCCCTTCTCCGTCCAGGGGAACGAGAACGGGCTCGCGATCGAGGGCGGCCTGACGCTCGGCTACGAGATCGTCTCGTCCCTCCTTCGCAACGGCGCCTCGATCGACCGGCTGTTCGTTCAGGTCGGCGGTGGCGCGCTCGCAAGCTCCTGCGTCCAGGCCCTTCACGACGCGGCGAACCTCGGGCTGATCGCCAGGATGCCGAGAATCCACGCGGTGCAGACTGAGGGAGCGTACCCGCTGCGGCTCGCGTGGGAGCGTGTCGTCGCGCAGATCCTCGGCGAGCGGATCTCCTTCCGGATCGACAAGCGCGACTCCACGGCCGACGCGGCGCGCGCAGCCGCGGCCGTCTCCCCCGCGGTCCAGGCGAAGCGTCGCGACGCCGTCCGCTTCGCGGCGACGCATCGCTCGAGGTTCATGTCGCCGTGGCAGTCGGTGCCGCACAGCGTCGCGCACGGCATCCTCGACGACGAGACCTACGACTGGCTCGCGATCGTCGAGGCGATGCTCGACACGGGAGGCTGGCCGCTCGTCGTCTCCGAGGACGAGTTGCGCGAGGCGAACGGCCTGGCGGCGGCGTCCACGGCAATCCCCGCCGATCATACCGGCACCGCGGGGCTGGCCGGGCTGCTTCGGCTCGGCCGCGACGGCGCGGTGGGCCCCCACGAGTCGCTGGCTGCGCTCTTCACCGGTATCCGGCGCTAACGGCCACGGCTCAGCCGCAATGTCCTCGCTTCGTCGGCTCGCGGACGGGCCCCGAATTCGCGATGCGGTATACTCCACCCACAAGTACCGCAAGGGTGCGGAGCACGCTCCGCAGGATCAGGGTGGTCGGGCCGCCACCTGGGAGGAACCAGCGGTGTTCGTCACCAGGCCCGACCTGAGGTATTTCCATCGTTCCCGACCGGGAGGAGCTATCCATGGCTGATTTCCATCAGACCGGAATCGTCTCCACGCTGCACCGTCTCCGCAAGCGTCCGATCGAGGATCTCGAGTCCGAGATCTTCGAGTTCAGCGAAACGAGCCCGATCGCGCTGCTCCTTCCCTCTCTGTTCTCGGAACTCAGGGGCCCGGCGCTGCCGGGAATCGTCGAAGAGCTGAAGCAGGTGCCCTACCTCGACACCATCCTCGTCCCGATCGGCCGCGCGAGCGCCGCCGAATGGGAAGAGGCCAAGAACTTCTTCTCGGTCCTTCCGCAGCGCACCGTTCTGCTCTGGGTCGACGGCCCGCGCATGCTCGAGCTCCTTGACGACTTCAAGGCTCGCGGACTGCCCATGGGCGAGCCCGGCAAGGGTCGCGCCGTCTGGACGTGCCTCGGCTACCTGCTTGCCGAAAATCGCTGCCGCACGATCGCCCTCCACGACGCTGACATCGTCACCTACTCGCGCGAGCTCCTCGCGCGGCTCGTCTACCCCGTGGCGAGCCCGAAGGTCGGCTACGACTTCTGCAAGGGCTACTACGCGCGCATCACCGACCGGATGCACGGCCGCGCGACGCGCCTCCTGGTCTTCCCGTTCCTTCGCGCGCTCGAGATCGTCCTCGGCAATCATCCCTACGTCCGCTATCTCGGCTCGTTCCGCTATCCGCTGGCCGGCGAGTTCGCGCTCGACGCCGACCTCGCGAACGTCCTCCGAATTCCGTGCAACTGGGGGCTCGAGGTCGGCGTGCTCTCTGAGGTCTATCGAAACCGCTCGATTCGCCGTATCTGCCAGGCCGAGATCCACGATGCCTACGAGCACAAACATCAGGTCGTTTCCGAAGGCGATGCCACGACCGGTCTACACCGGATGGCGATCGACATCGTAAGCCATCTGCTCCGTACCCTGTCGCAGACAGGAATCGTCTTTTTCCCGGGCCAGCTCCACACACTCTACGGCGTCTACCGGCGGACGGCCGAGGACATGATCGCGACGTACTACTCCGACGCTGCGATCGACGGGCTGCAGTACGACCGGCACGCGGAGGAGGCGATCGTGAACGTCTTCGCCGCGGCGATCGTCACCGCGTCCGAGCGGTTCCTCGCCGATCCGATCGGCGAGCCCGACCTCGCGAACTGGATCCGTGTCACCGCGGCCATGCCCGACGTTTCCGATCGCCTGATCGAGATCGCCAGGGCCGACGGAGGAATGTTGACGTGACTCGGGGCTGGATCGTCTTCACCGATCTCGACGGCACGCTCCTCGACGCGAACGACTTCAGTTTCGCCGCGGCAGTGCCGGCCATCGAGAGGCTGAAGGCGGAGCGGATCCCACTGGTGCCGGTCACGAGCAAGACGGCCGCGGAGATCATTCCGCTCGCCGAGAAGCTCGGCCTTATGGGGCCGGCGATCGTCGAGTCGGGCGGCGCGATCGCGTCGCTCGAAGGGGGCTCGTGGGTCGTGACGCCTCTCGGCGTGCCGGTCGAACAGATTCGCGCGCGTGTGCCGGGAATCGAAGCCCGCTGCAAGGCGAAGCTCTCGCTCTTCTCGACGATGAACGACGCGGAAGCAGGGAGGACATCGGGACTGAGCGGGGTCGCTCTTCAACGCGCGCGCCGACGACAGTTCGACGAGCCGTTCATTCTCGTCGAGGGCGATCTCGCCTGCGTCGCGCGTGCGGCGGAACAGGTTGGGCTCGTGGTGCGCGAAGGGGCCCGGTTTCATCACCTGTGCGGCCCCGTCACGAAGGGTGAGGCGGTCTGCCGCCTGCTCGCGACCTTCGCGGAGCGGCCGTGCGTCATCGCGCTCGGCGACGCGCCGATGGACGGCGAGTTCCTCGCGCTGGCCGACTTCCCGGTCATCGTCCGCGGCCTCGACGGGCACGCGAACGTCGCTCTCCTCGCAGGCGTGCCGGACGCCATGGTGACGGACAAGCCTGCGCCGCAAGGCTGGTGCGATGCCATCAACTCGATTCTCGACGGCGCAACGAGGTATGCGGATGAGCCCGCCCGCGCCTGACACCGAGATCTTGGCGCTCGCCTCGGAAATCGGCGACGCGCGCGTCGTAGTCGGGATTCCGAGCTTCAACAACGGGCACTCGATCGGCCACGTGGCGGCGACCGCGGCGCACGGCCTCGCCTTTGCGTTCCCCGGAGTGCGTTCGCTCGTGCTCAATTCCGACGGAGGCTCGACCGACGGCACGCCGGCACGGTTCCGGGAGCACGTCGACGCGGCCCGCGGCTTCATCGGAGGCGATGCGGGCGACGCAATTCGCGCCGCGAGCATTCGCTATCGCGGACCGTCGGGAAAAGGCTCGGCGTTCCGCGACATCTTCGATGTCGCGTCGAGGGTCGGCGCCACGGCGGTCGTCGTGCTCGACGCCGATCTCCGCTCGGTGACACCCGAATGGATCGCGCGGCTGGCTTCTCCCGTCGAGAGCGGCGAGTTCGATTTCGTCGCGCCGCTCTACCGCAGGCACAAGTTCGACGGAACGATCACGAACTCGATCATCTACCCGATGACGGCGGCGCTCTACGGCGGCAACGTGCGCCAGCCGATCGGCGGCGACTTCGGCGTCGGCGCACCCCTGCTCCGTGCCTACCTCGACGCCGACGTATGGGCCACAGACGTCGCGCGCTTCGGGATCGACATCTGGATGACGACGACGGCTCTCGCGGGCCACTTCCGCGTGGCGCAGGCCCACCTCGGCGCCAAGGTGCACGACCCGAAAGACCCCGGCAGTCACCTCGCAAAGATGCTCGTCGAGGTGGTCGGCACGGCGTTTGGTCTCCTCGAGCAGTACGAGAGCGTCTGGACGAACGGCATTCCGTCGGGAAGCGCGCAGACCCTGGGCGACGCGCTCGACAGCCCGCACGACCCGGTGAGCGTCGACGTCGGCAGGATGCTCGAACAGTTCCGGTTCGGCGTCGAGACCCTTACGCCCGTCTACGAGATCGCGATTCCCGCGGCGCTCCTCCGGCAGATCGCGGCGACCGCGGCGAGCCACGGAAGCGAGCCCTTCGGCGACGTCCTCTGGACGCGCGTGGTCTACGCCTTCGCCGCAGCGTTTCGCCGCCGCGCCATTGCGCGCGATCAGCTTCTATCTTCGCTCACGCCGCTCTATCTCGGACGTGTGGCATCGTTCATCCTGGAAAACAAGGACCGAAGCGACGAGGAAGCCGAAGAGCAAGTCCAGCTACTCGCGCGCACGTTTCGCAGCCTGCGAAGTGATTTCGTCGCCGCGTGGCGCACGGAAAGGAGCAAGCCATGAGCAGAGACTCCGCATTCGGGACCTGGTTTTACGACTTCACGCAGAGGCTCGGCACGATGGGGGTCGACGTGCTGATGTTCCTCGCCGTGCTCGTCCTGGCGCTCGCCGCGGGATGGCTGATCAGGGCCATCCTCTCGCGCACGCTCCGTGCGATCGGTTTCGACGCGCTGGCGGACCGCACGGGCGTCGACGTCACGCTGCGGCGCGCGGGGCTCGCGCGCAAGCCTTCGGACTACGTCGCTCGCTTCATCGCGCTGCTCGCCGTGCTGGTCGTCGCGCTGTCCGGCGCACTGTCGCTCCGGATTCCGGGAACGGCAACGATACTCGCCAACGCGCTCGCATTCGTTCCCGACCTGCTCACCGCGGTGCTGATCATCGTGATCGGCACGATGCTGGCCGAGTTCGCGGCGCGAGGCGTGCTGATCACGTCGGTGAACGCCGGGTGGCGAGGCGCGCGCCTGGTCTCGGGCGTCACACGCCTTCTCGTGCTCGCGCTCGCCGTCGCGATGGCACTCGACCAGCTCGCGGTCGCGCGCGCGGTCGTCGTCGCGACCTTCTCCATCGTCCTCGGCGGCGTCGTCCTCGCGCTCGCCCTCGCGTTCGGACTGGGCGGCCGCGACATCGCCCGCGAGTACCTGAAGCGCTACGTTGCCCCGCCGCCTGAGACACGCCCGGGAACGGAGATCGACAATCAGTGAGTGAATCGCTCGGCATCGTCGATTACGTCGTGCTCGCGCTTTACTTCGGGGCGATCATCACGATCTCGATCGTCATCGCGCGACGGCAGATAACGGGCGAGGATTTCTTCCTCGCCGGCCGCTCCATGCGGGGACGCACTCTCTCGCTCTCCATCATGGCGAACCAGGCGAGCGCGGTCAGTCTCGTCGGCGCCCCCGCCTTCGTCGCACTTCAGGCGAACGGCGGCCTCAAGTGGCTGCAGTACGAGCTCGCGCTGCCGATCGCGATGCTGCTCGTCATCGCGCTTCTTCTTCCGGCGCTTCGCTCCGTCGCGGGCGCATCGATCTACGAGTTCGCCGAACGCAGGT
The DNA here is from genome assembly GCA_023700825.1 of Thermoanaerobaculia bacterium. Lineage (GTDB taxonomy): Bacteria > Acidobacteriota > Thermoanaerobaculia > Gp7-AA8 > Gp7-AA8 > JACPDH01. The sequence continues at coordinate 6,064 of JAMPYE010000192.1, forward strand.
TCGGCCGCGGGACGCGCCGGCTCCTCGCCTCGATCTTCCTCCTCTCGCGAGGGCTCGCCACCGGAGTGATCCTCTATGCCGCCGCCCTCGTCGTCGCCCCGGTTCTCGAGATTTCCCTAACGACCGCAATCGCGATCACGGGGCTCTTCTCGGTCGTCTACTGCATCCTCGGTGGAATCGTCGCCGACATCTGGAGTGACATCGTCCAGCTGGCGGTGCTCTGGATCGGCGTGATCGTCTCGGGCTTCTACATCGTCGCGCACGCGGGCCTTGGCGTGATCGAGGCGATCCCCCTCGACCGCACGCGGACGATCGTCGCCGACTCGCTCGGAGTCACCGACGGCAACTCGTTTGCGCTGCTCCCGATGCTCGTCGGCGGCGTGATCCTCTACATGTCGTACTACGCGTGCGACCAGACGCAGGGGCAGCGGCTTCTCGCCGCATCCAGTGACGGCGAAGCGCGGTCGGCGCTCCTACTCAACGGGCTCCTGCGATTCCCGCTCGTTCTCACGTACTGCTGCTTCGGTCTTCTGCTCGCAGGACTGCTTCAGGTCGATCCCGCCTTCGCGGCGCGGATGGCGGGACAGCCGGCCGACAGCGTCGTGCCGACGTTCATGATCGCGTACCTCCCCGTCGGCCTTCGCGGGCTGCTGCTTGCGGCGATTCTCGCCGCGGCGATGTCGTCGCTCGACTCGGCTCTCAACTCGCTCGCCGCCGTGACGCTCGACGACATCGCGGGAGCCGATTCGACCCGGCAGAGCGCCAGTCTGGGACGACTGATGACGCTTGCATGGGGAATCTCCGCGATCCTCTCGGCACTCGTCTTCGCGCGCGCGGAGACGGGAATCCTGGTCCTGATCACGCAGCTAGGCTCGATCTTCTACGGGCCGATGCTTGCGGTGTTCCTGCTCGGGGCGATGACCCGCGGCGTCGATGGCCGCGCGGCGTCGATCGCGCTGCTGTTCGGCCTCGCCGTGAACCTGGCGGCGGCGCGCTTCGCCACGGGCATGTCGCCCCTCTGGTGGAACGTCATCGGTTTTGCCACCGCCGCCGCCGGCGCGCTCGTATTCACACGCGTCCCACACTGGATTCCGGCGTTCGACATCCCCCGGCGCCAATCGCTCGTCCTCGGTGGAGCTGCGGCAGTGATGCTGATCATCGTCGCGCTGCTCCCGCCGCTGGTCGCGCTGGTTGCTGCAACCTGAGCCACACCGGCGACCCGCAGTACAATCCTCGGAGACACCTTGAGATGATCATCGACTGCCACGTCCACCTGAACCGATACTACGACGCCGAGTCCGCGTCGCTCGGCGAGCGCCTTCGCAAGCTCAAGGACGAGATGAGGATCGCGGGCATCGATTACGCTCTCGTACTGTCGAGCTACGCGACGAATGATCGCAGGCCTTCGGTGCACGAAGTGCTCGAGGCGGTCGGCGACGACCCGACCATCGGCATCGTGGCCGGCGTGAGCTACGAGTCGTACAAGGCTCACGACCTCGCGGACTACCGTTCGCTCCTCAGCGAAAAGCGAATTCGCGGCTTCAAGATCTATCCCGGCTACGAGCCGTTCTATCCGAGCGACCGCCGCATGCGCGTGATCTACGAGCTCGCAGGCGAGTTCGGAGTTCCCGTGATGATCCACTGCGGCGACACCTTCACGCCGACCGGCAAGGTCAAGTTCGCGCACCCGCTCGAAGTCGACGAGGTCGCCGTCGATTTTCGCGCCGTGACCTTCGTGATCTGCCACCTCGGCAGCCCCTGGGTCACCGACGCGATGGAGGTCATCTACAAGAACCCGAACGTGGTCGGCGACATCTCCGGGCTGACGCTCGGCGAGTTCGAGGAACGCTTCGAGCGATTCCCC
>JAMPYE010000193.1 GCA_023700825.1 Thermoanaerobaculia bacterium
CGTCAGGCTCAACAGCACCTGGCCGCGCTGACGGTGAACGCCCGGTCCGAAGTCCGCACGGCACGCGAGCGACTCCTCGAAGCGCGCGCCCGTGCGGAGTACCTGCGCGACGTAGTCGTGCCACGCCGCCAGAGGATCCTCTACCTCACTCAGCTCGAATACAACGCAATGCTTCGCGGCGTGTTCCAGCTCATCGAGGCGAAGCAGAGCGAAGCCAGCGCGCAACGCGAGCTCGTCCTCGCACAGCGCGATTACTGGGTGACGCGCGCGGAGCTGGATGCCGTCGTGAGTGGAGTGACCGGATTCAGCGTACGTGATGCTCGCCGAGAGACGAAACCGGACCTCTTCGTGCGGACCAGCCAGCAAGAGTCGAAGGAGAACCACTGATCATGATCTCGAGAAGGAATGTGTTGGTTTCCACTGTTGCGGCCGTTACAGGGGCCGCCGCAGGACTCTTCAGTCCGAAACGACTCCTCGCGGCGACGACGTCCGGTACGGCGAATGGAACGTCCGGCGGCCGACACACGCCGGTCGTCACGCCGAACGGATCGAGTCTTCCCTGGCGGTGGGAGGACGGCCGCAAGACCTTTCACCTCATCGCCGAGCCGGTCGTGCGAGAGTTCGCGCCGGGATTGAAGGTGAACTGCTGGGGGTACAACGGACAGACGCCAGGACCGACGATCGAAGCCGTCGAAGGTGACCGCGTTCGCATCTATGTCGAAAACCGTCTGCCCGAGCCTACGTCGGTCCATTGGCACGGCGTCCTTCTGCCTAACGGGATGGACGGCGTCTCCGGACTGAACCAACGGGCGATCCACCCGGGCGAGACGTTCAAGTACGAGTTCACCGTCAAGCAGCATGGCACGCAGATGTACCACCCGCACTTCGACGAGATGGTGCAGTTCTCGATGGGGATGATGGGGTTTCTGATCTTCCATCCGAAGAAGCCCCCACGCCGTATCGACCGAGACTTCGCGATCTTTCTTCATGAATGGCTGATCAAGCCCGGAACATCGGTGCCCGATCCCTTCGAGATGACCGACTTCAACATCTTCACCTTCAACAGCCGGGTATTTCCCGGAACCGATCCGCTCATCGCCCGACTCGGTGATCGCGTACGCGTCCGTGTCGCGAACATCAGCATGGATTCGCATCCGATCCACATTCATGGAGTTACGTTTCGATGGACCGGCAGCGACGGCGGACCGCTGCCGGAGACCGCGTGGATTCCCGAGACGAGCATCAACGTCCCGCCGGGCACGACGAGAGACGTCGAGTTCCTAGCCGACGCTCCGGGTGACTGGGCGCTGCACTGTCACAAGTTTCACCACACGATGAACCAGATGGGGCACAAGCTCCCCGTCATGACCGGAGTCGATCAGTCGGGCGTCGGGGAACGGCTGAACGAGCTCGTTCCAGGCTACATGTCGATGGGAAGCTCGGGCATGGGCGACATGCCCGACATGGGATTGCCACGCAACACGCTTCTGATGGGTTCGCACAACGGGCGGGCGGAAGGTCCGTTCGGATCGATCTTCATGGGAGGCATGTTCACGATGCTGAAGATTCGAGAAAACCTTCGCAACTACGAGGATCCGGGCTGGTACGACCATCCAGCCGGTACCGTCGCTTCTGCTGTAGGCGGTGCTGCGCCGGTGCAGCAGCCATCGAAGCCGCACGAGAATCACTCGTCGATGCGGCCCGTGGCGCCAACGGGTGAATTCGATGTAGTCAGGGCGTCCGCCTGCTCGGCGCCTTTGATGGGAAGGAGATAACCGATGAAAGGAGATAAGCGATGAAGCGAGGGCTCAGGATCATCCTGATCACGTTAACTGTGGTCGCGCTGTTATGCAGCGTCTCTCTCTTTCGAATGCTTCGCTACGGGTTCAGCGCTCTCGACGAGCCGACCTCCATCGAAGCGTTCGCCGCGCGATCGATGCGACATATGGCTGTTCCTGCTGACCTCCGCGATGCGAAGAACCCGGTGCCGCTCACGCCCGAAGTGCTCGCGGAGGCGCGCGCGCACTTCGCCGACCATTGCGCCACATGCCACGGCAACGACGGCAGGGGTAAGACCGCGCTTGGCAGCAAAATGTACCCGCGGACGCCCGACATGACGCTTCCCGCCACCCAGTCGATGTCGGACGGCGAGCTTTTCGCGACGATCGAGAACGGCATTCGGCTGACCGGCATGCCGGGGTTCGGCAACGGAACCGCGGACTCGGCGCACGGCAGTTGGACACTGGTTCACTTCATCCGGCACATGCCGAAACTGACGCGACAAGAAATCGCAGAGATGGAGGGGCTCAATCCGAAGTCGCGCGAAGAGTGGGAGGCGCTGAAGGAGGAGGAGGAGTTTCTTTCCGGAGGCGGAATCGAAAACGGTCCCGCCTCCGAGTCACCGGTCCAACAACACAAACACTGACGAGAGGAGAAAAGAAACCATGCGCAAGACAATCGTACTACTCGCACTCTGCCTGTTCGTGAGCAGCGTCGCGCTCGCTCACGAAGGGCACAAACACAAGCTCCTGGGTGCCGTGAAGTCGCTCAAGGAGAACAAGCTCGAGTTGACGCTCAAGGATGGAGAGACGAAGGTCGTCGCCCTCACCGACAAGACGGAGATCTCCAAAGGTGAGCACAAAGCCGACAAGTTGGCACTCGTGGAAGGCGCACGTGTGTCGGTGGAAGTCGACGAGGACGACGTCGCACTGACGATCAAGGTCGCAGAGAGCGAACATCATCACTGATGGACGTTGGGCCGGCCGCGAGCTCTCGCGACCGGCCCTCGAATTTATCCTGCGCCAGGAGTTGCGCCGCGGTGGCGCGAGGACCTCGCGTTCGGGACGGGGGGCTCAGGAATCGGTGGAGGTGAAGCGATGAACTACTCGCGTGACGAGCTGTCTATGATGAAGGGAGCGCGAAACTTCAGGCGGGAAGCGAGCCGCTACGGCCGATCGATTCTCACATCTCTAGTGACGTTTGGCGTCCTGCTGGGAATCTTTTCGAGCGCGTGCGCGACGGCAACTACAAGATCCGCCGCGGCCACGCGAGCCTCGTACCTCAGAGAACACGCTGCTATCGATCCCCGTGTGGCGGCGGCGATCGAGGAGGGAGTCGTTCGCTTCGGTATGGACCGAGACCAGGTAGTCGCCGCGGTAGGTCGCCCGGTGGTTCGCAACCGGTACGAGGCGGGACGTATCGAAACATGGATTCTGAGGGCGACCTCGTTTCATCAGGCCGGAGTGCCCCAGAACGCGTCGCTCGTTCGACTGGCATTCGTCGACGGCGTCCTCGTACAGATGACCACCCACTAGCCCGGCAAACGAGGGAAAACGCGCATGAAGAAGCCATCCGTCGTAATCGCGACCGTCCTGATGCTGTTGAGCGCCATGTCGCTCTTTGCACAGACGAACGAAGACCAGAATCTGCGCGCTCGCGTGGAGACGCTCGAGGAGCAGGTTCGCATCCTCCAGTCCGAGCTCGCCCGCATGAGAGAAAGCCAGGCCGTTTCCGGCGTCGCAGCGGCCGACGTCACGGAGGTGGCTGCGGACCCGGACGACCTTCGTGGCGTGGAGCTCGTGGACAGCGCTCCAGCCACGGTTGTAGAGGCCTCCGCATCTCCGCACCACCCTGCGCCCTCGGCACCAACGAGTCGCACTTCGTTCAATCCTGACATCGGGTTCATCGGCAACCTGATCGGCGCGGCTGGCGAGGCTGCGGAGAGCCCGGCGATTGCTGCTCTTCCTTCGTGGACTCTTCAGGAGAGCGAGGCGAGTTTCCAGGCGGTTATCGACCCTTACGCCCGCGCAGATTTCTTCCTCGCGTTCGGAGAGGAAGGCGTGGAAGTCGAGGAGGGCTACGCCTCGTTCACGGCACTTCCCGCCGGCATGCTTCTCCGCGCCGGAAAGATGCGCGCCAACTTCGGCCGATTGAACGCATTTCACAATCACACCCTGCCATGGGCAGACCGGCCCATCGTGATGTTCAATCTCCTCGGCGGCGCGACCGACGACCCCGACACGGGAATCAAAGACACAGGAGTGTCGGTCAGCCGTCTCTTCCAGGCCGGCCCAGCGGTGATCGAGGCGACTGCGGAGGTCTTTCGAGGCGACTCTGGAACGCTCTTTCAGGCATCGAAACGCAGCGACGTTTCAGCGATTGGTCACCTGAAGGGCTATTTCGACATCTCCGAGGCGAGCAACGTCGAGTTAGGGCTCTCAGGGGCCCGCGGGCACAACGACGGAGGATCGGACTTCCTCACGAGTCTCTATGGCGCGGATCTGACATTTCGTTGGCGCCCGCTTCAGCGAGCCATCTACCACTCGTTCGCTGCACGATCGGAACTCATCTGGAGCCGACGCGAACAGGCGTCAGGGGATCAGGATGCATTCGGCTGGTATGCCTCGGCCGACTACCAGTTTGCACGGCGATGGATCGCCGGTGTTCGCTTCGACGAGTCCGATCGTGCGAGCGATGCAGACCTGACCGATCGCGGAACATCGGCCGTACTGACCTTCCGGCCAAGCGAGTTCAGCCAGATCCGATGGCAGTGGCGTCGCTCGGAGTTCGCCGGCCAGTCAGCCAGCGACGAGTTGCTGCTGCAGCTTCTCTTCACCATCGGGGCGCATGGAGCGCACCCGTTCTAGAGGCGACCAATCGACACACCATGAAAGGAGAAATGTGTGAATCCGAGATCAAGAAACACGATGGAACAATCGAGGCCACGAACGTTGGCAATTGTTGTTTTGTCGCTCGTCTTCGCGGCATCCGCGGCCGGTGCCAACGGAGAGGGCGGCGATGCGTTAGGCGATGTGAGGCGGGTTCTACTCCAGAATGCGAAGGGCTTCGAAACCGGAGACTTTCCGTTGCTCGACTCGATCTGGGCGCATGACGAAGGCGTGACCGTCTTTGAAAGCGGCTACGCCAACTACGGCTGGGAGGACTATCGCGATCATCACCTCAAGCCGGAGGTCGAGGAGATGAAGAACGTCAAGTACGAGTTGAGCGACATCAAGGCGGCCGTCGACGGAAAGACCGCATGGGCGACGTTCAAGTACTCGATCTCAGCCGATTACGAGGGAAAGCGAATTGACGGGAATGGATTGGGAACCGCGATTCTCCAGCGTCGAGCGGACGGATGGAAGATCGTCCACTGGCATACGAGCGCGCCGCGAAAGAAGCCGGTGGAGCAGTCGAATTGAGGCCCGGAGGCGAGCCGCAAACCGGCTCGATGGCGATGGACGACAAGACGATTCTGTTCGCTGACCTGTCAGGATTCACGGCGCTCACCGAGGCGCATGGAGACGAGCGAGCGACCGCGATCGTGCTCCGCTTTTATGACATGGCACGATCGGTCCTGCGCGACGGGGCCATTCTCGTGAAGACGATCGGAGACGAGGTGATGATCGTCTGCTCCAGCGCTCGATCGTGTGTGCTGATCGCTCTCGAGCTTCAGGCGTTGGTGGATGCTGAGCCGGCGTTTCCGATGATGCGAGCCGGGTTGCACATCGGCCCGGTCACGGAAGCGGCCGCTGACTTCTTCGGGAATGCCGTGAACATCGCGGCCCGCGTAGCGGCTTGCGCGAAGTCTGGGCAGCTACTCTGCACCGAGGCGATCGCGAGCAGACTGGGATCGCCCCATCCCTGCCTCGTGAGCAGAATCGGTCCCGCCGCGATGAAGAACGTGCAGCACGAGGTCGTGATCTACGCGCTTCGCCGCGATGACGTCGTCAAGCAGTCCTTTGTGGATCCTGTCTGCCGGATGCGCGTCTCGGCAGGCGCCGCGGCCGGACACGTCAGCCACGCGGGTGAGGACGTCTACTTCTGCTCCTTTGAGTGTATGCAAGCATTTTCGGTCGCTCATGACGAGGGAACTCTGTGATGAACTACGTACACGCTCTCAGGTTTCGTTTCCTGACACCACTCTACGACGCGGTCGTTGCCATCGGCATGAGGGACAAGGTCTTCAAGCGAAGGCTGATCGATCAAGCGGAGATCGCCGAAGGGATGCGCGTGCTCGACGTCGGTTGCGGAACCGGCACGCTCACGATCCTGGGGCGTCAGGCGCACCCCCATGCCGAGTTCACGGGTATCGATGGAGACCCCGAGATTCTGGCGACGGCCCGCCGGAAAGCGGCGGTAGCAGGCCTTTCGGTTCGATTCGACCACGGCCTCGCGGACGCGCTGCCTTATCCCGATGCTTCATTCGATCGCGTAGTATCGAGCCTCCTCTTCCATCACCTCGTGCCTCAGCAGAAGCGGAGAGCCTTCGCGGAGATCCGGCGCGTGCTGGCGGCGGACGGGCAACTTCACATCGCTGACTTCGGGAAGCCGGCGGGAATCTACGCAACCGCAGTTTCTGCCGTGCTCGCGCGGTTCGATGGGATCGAGAACACGAGGGACAACTTCGAGGGCAGGTTGCCAGCCCTCCTCGTCGACGCGGGTTTCACCGTCCTCGAGCGACAACGCTTCTCGACATTGTTCGGCACGGTTTCCCTGCTTGCGGCAACGCGCGCACCGAGTACGACAGGAGATGAATCATGACCAGGCGGCAGCGACGAGCCGCGATAGCTGTCGGGCTGTTCGGCGTATTTCTCCTCGCGATTCCGATCGCGGCAAAACTCGACATGGCTCGCGAACGCCGGGCGAGGCGTTACCTCGGCGATCACCTCTACTCGGAGATTCGCGGTGGCGGCGATGAGCCGATCGTGTTTCTACCTGGACTGCAAGGCTCCACACGCTATTGGGGAACCGCGTTCGATGACCTTGGCGCGACGCACCGGCTCGTTTTCGTCGACGCGCTCGGATTCGGCCGGTCGCCATGGCCTGAGTCTCCGACCACGCTCGACGACCACCTTATCTGGCTTCACCGAACGCTGGAACACGCTGGAGCAACGCGAAACGTAACGATCGTCGCGCACTCGTTCGGGACCGTCCTTGCCGCGTATTACGCGCAGCGCTACCCGGCGGAGGTTCGCCGGATCGTTCTGCTCGGCACTCCCTCATTCGCGAACGAGTCGGAGGGGCGACGGCGTATCCGCCAGATGTCGTTCCTCGCAGCAGCATTCACGCTCAACCGCCCCTTGGCTGTGGCCGGCTGCACGACGATGTGCGCGTTCCGCCCGCTGCTTCGCCGAGCACTGCCTCTCCTGCGCCGCGACATACCATCCGAGGTTGTTAGCGATTCCGTGCTGCACGATCTCCCTGCGGTCGATGGTGCGGTGTTCGAAGTCCTTCTGAAACATCCAATCGCGACGCCACTGGCCGAGATCGGCCCGCGGACCGTTCTGATTCACGGCCGACGGGATCCCGTCACCCCGGTCTGCTGCATCGAGCAACTCGCGCTCGAGACAGGTGCACGACTCGTCATCGTCTCTGGAGATCATCACCACTATCTGGACGACGCCGACGTCATCAAGCAACAGATCACGGGGGCGCAGTGAAACGTCGCACCGATTCACCCCATCACCCGCATTTCGGAAGCTTGCTGGTGTGCATCGTGGCGAGTTTCCTTCTCGCCGTTGCAAGCGGGTGCGCGACATCGGGTCCCCCTCCCGTTGAAGCAGGCCTTCATGTCGAGCGATTCGGAGCAGGCGATACGACCATCGTCTTTCTTCCCGGCCTGACAGGCTCGACGAGGTACTGGTACGGTCCAGAGTTGGAGGCGATCGCTGCGACGAATCGCGTCCTGCTCGTCGATGAGCTCGGCTTCGGCCGGTCTCCTCGGCCGGCGGTCGACTACACGCTCGATAACCATCTGACGGCGATCCGTGGCACGCTTGCGCGTGAGCATGCAACGAGTCACGTCGTCCTCGTCGCGCACTCGTTCGGGACCATCCTCGCCGCCCACTATGCGGCCCGATATCCCAGCGAAATCGATCACCTGTACCTGC
>JAMPYE010000194.1 GCA_023700825.1 Thermoanaerobaculia bacterium
CAGCTGCCGCTCTGGCAGGACGCGTTGATCGCGTACGGGCTCGAGTGGTACGCGCTCCTGATGGTCGCCGCGATCGCCGTCATGCTCTCGACGATCTTCCGCTCGAGCGCGGCGTCGATCGGTACGATGATGGCGTGTCTCATCGGTGGCACGATCCTCACCCGCCTCACCCCCGACTGGACGGCCGGCAAGTACTTCTTCGTCTCCGCGCTTCCTCTCGCCGATTACTACACGGGCCAGCCCCCGCCGTACGACGGGATGTCTCTGCTCTTCTGCATCGGCCTGCTCGGGGCCTGGGCCGCCGGCGCGCTCGCGGTCGCCTATACTCTCTTCATTCGCAGAGATGTCTTCGGCTGATGCACGTTCCTGCGCCCTGGCGCTCCTCCTCGCCCTCTCCATCGGCGTGGCAGCGGAAGCGCGCGCGGCTCAGGATGCGGAGTTCCGACGCCTTTCGACCGACGACGGGTTGAGCCACGACGTCGTCTACGCGACGGTGCAGGACCATCGCGGCTTCCTCTGGATCGGTACGGAGGGAGGAATCGACCGGTACGACGGAACCGGCTTCCGCCACTACGGCGCGTCGTCGGGGCTCCCCGAGGAGGACGTCTCATGCATCGCGGTCGGCCCCGACGGGGCGATCTGGGTCGGAACCTGGGGCTCCGGCGCCGCGCGCTACGACGATAAGACGAACCGGTTCGTGGCGCTCGCGCCGCTTTCCGACACGAGAGTCGGAGCGATCCAGGCGACGAGCGACGGTGCCGTCTGGATCGGCACCTACTTCGGCCTGAACCGATTCGATCCAAAGAGCGGCTCGGTCACCCGTTACTTCAAGGATCCCGCGTCCTCCAGCTCGCTTCAGAACGATCGCATCTGGGCGCTGGCGGAGGACTCGGACCGGAACCTCTGGATCGGAACCGATGCAGGCATCGACAGGCTCGACCGCCGCTCGGGAAGCTTCATCCATCTTCAGGACGAGGTTCCGTGGCCGGCGACGATCGCTCCGAATCCTCGCGCTCGCGTGCTCTACGCCGATCGCACGGGAGTGCTGTGGATCGGGACGGACCGCGGCGTGATGATCCACGATCGGGCGGCCTCGACGCTGCGGCACGTCGCCGCCGATCCGGCCGACTCTGCCGCGCTCAGCCACCCGATCGTCACGACGATTCTCGAGGACAGCCGCGGTCGTGTCTGGATCGGAACGATGGAGGGCGGTCTCAACGCGCTCGACCGGGCGACCGGGGCGATCACCCGGTTCATGCCCGACCCCCGCGACCCCGACAGCCTGAGCCACCGCAACGTCCGGAGCCTGTTCGAGGACCGCACTCACCTGCTCTGGGTCGGCACGCGAGGAGGCGGGCTCTCCGTACTCGATCTCAAGCCTCGAAAGTTCCGCGAACTTCGTGCCGACGGAGCACGGCCGGCGTTGCCGAACGGCGACGTGTCGGCGGTTTTCGTCGATCGCGACGGAGGGCTCTGGGTCGGAATGCTCGGCAGCGGCGCGATCTGGTTTCCGGCCGGAGAAGCGCCGCCGGTCCGTTACGAGGCGCAGCCGGGCGATGCCATGTCGTTTCTGCAGAACACGATCACCTCGTTCGCGCAGGATGCCGACGGAACGATCTGGGTGGGAACGCTCGGAGGGCTGTCCGCTACGACGCCGGGCTCGGGCTACTTCCGCAACCACGTACACGACGCGGAGGATCGCGCCTCGATCAGCAGCAACGAGGTCGAGACGATCGTGGCCGGCAAAGGAGGCGCGATCTGGGTCGGTACGCGCGAAGGGCTCAACCGCTTCGATCCCGCATCGGGGCGCTTCACGCGCATCCCGCTGCTCCCGGCCGGCAGCCGCTCCGAGGCGTGGATTCGCGCGATCCACGAGGATGCCGACGGCGAGCTCTGGATCGGAACCGAGGCCGACGGGCTGTTTCAATACGTGCCGGCGACCGGCTCGATCTCACGAATGCTCTCACAGGCGGGCGACGACGCTACGCCGAGCGGCAACCGGATCTTCGCCATCACCCGCGACAACAGCGGCCGCCTTTGGATCGGCACGAGCCAGGGAATCGACCGGCTCGACGAGAAGACGCGCCGCTTCGTGCGCGTGTCTCCGATCGAAGACGGATCGAACGTCGCGGTTCACTCGATCGAGAGCGACCGCCGCGGCAACCTGTGGCTCGGGACGACCCGCGGGTTGCTTCGCTTCGACCCCGCGGCGATGAAGACTCAGACCTACGACGAGAGCGACGGGCTTCGATGCCGCTTCTTCTCGCGCGGTGTGAGCGTCGCCACCCCCGAGGGGGAGCTTCTCTTCGGTTCGCGCACCGGCCTGGTGCGGTTCACGCCTGAGCGGATCGAGGACTATCGCGAGGCCCCCACGATCGCGATGACGGCGTTTCGGATCGACGACCAGAACGCGGACCTCCCCTCGGACGACGGCACGTTCGAACTGCCACACGACCGGAACACGATCAGCTTCGAGTTCGCGGCGCTCGACTTCACCAGCCCGTCGGCGATTCGCTACGCCTGGACGCTCGATGGGCACGACGCACGCTGGATCGAAGGTCGCACCCGCGGCGTCGCCGACTACCGTGGCCTTCCCCCGGGCGACTACGCCCTGCGCGTGCGTGCGAGCAACGCCGATGGAGTCTGGAGCCCGGATACCGAGCTCGCGCGCGTCGTCGTCCGACCGCCATTCTGGGCCACCGGGCTGTTCCGCTCCCTCATCGCTGTCGCGGTCCTTTCGCTCGCGTGGCTCGTCTACTCGTGGCGCGTTCGCACGATTCGCGACCACGCGCGGGAGCTCGAGCAGCTCGTGGACGTACGCACCGGCCAGTTGCAGACGGCCAACGACGAGCTCGCCAGGCTCGCGCGGACCGACGGCCTGACCGGGCTCCACAACCGGAGAGCGTTCAACGAAGCGCTCGAGAGCGAGTGGCGGCGCGCGGTGCGATCCGGCTCTCCGGTCGCGCTGCTCATGCTCGACGTCGACCAGTTCAAGGAGTTCAACGACCTCCGCGGCCACCAGGAGGGCGACGAGTGCCTCCGGGCCATCGGCACCGTGATCCAGCGAATCACGCGCCGCGCCGGCGACGTCAACGCTCGTTACGGCGGCGAGGAGTTCGCAGTTCTTCTCGGGGACACCGCTCTCGAGCCCGCCATCTTCATCGCCGAGTCGCTGCGTGCCGCAATCGCGGAGCTCGGCATCCCGCACCCGGCGTCGTCCGTCGCGTCCAAGGTCACCGCGAGCATCGGTGTCGCGGCCTGGGTGCCGGGACAGGCCGACACGCCCGACGATCTCGTTCGTGCCGCCGACAAGGCTCTCTACGTCGCGAAACGCGGCGGACGAAACCGCGTCGAGATCGCGCCCCGGCGGGCTCGTCCCGCCGCATCCGACTTACCCACCTCGTCATCCGGAGAGCAGGAAGCATGAAGAAGACTCTGATTCTCGCCACGATCGCCATCACCCTGATCGCCGCATGCGGCCGGGAGGAAGCCCCTCCGGAGCCTGCCGCCCGCGAAACGATCGCGATCAAGTTCGCGGCCGGCGACCTAGAGATCCGGGAGGCGCCGAAGGACGACGCCGCGTTGATCACGACCTACAAGACCGGCGAGTCCGTCTCGATCCTCGGTGAGCAGGGCGAGTGGTCGGAGATCAAGATCAGCTTCGAAAAATCGGGCTGGGCCCGAACGGCGGCGCTCGCGGCGAACAAGGCCGACGTCGGCTCGACTGCCGGAGAGGTCCGCTTCAGGATCGCCCCCGAACCGGTCACGCAGCCGGGCGCTCACGGCGTGATCCGCCTCGAGGCGACCGTAAACGTCCACGGTGACGTCACCGGCGTGCGGACGCTCGAGAACACGACTGGCCGCACCGCGCTCGAGCTCCTCACCGCCGAGTCGCTCAGAAAAGCGAAGTTCTTCCCCCTCCTCCAGGACGGCAAGGCGCAGCAGTTCGTCTACGAGTACACGGCGACGTTTTGAAGGCAGGCCAGAGGCCAGAGGTCAAAGGTCTAAGGCCAAAGGTCAAAGGCCAAAGCAGGCGTTAGGCGGAAGGCGATAGGCGACAGGCGAGAGGCGATGTGGAGTGCGAAAGCGAAGCTTTCGCACTTCCTTGCCGGAGCGAATCTCCGGCGCCGTCGATTCGTTCCAGGAGCGGAAGCAGCGGCTTCCGCCGAGGAAGCCGATGGAGCTCGCGCTCGCTCTCTCCTCATGCGTCGCGAGCCGACGGCCTAACGTTTCTCCTGCCGGACACCGCACGCGATCGAACCCGGAAGCGAATCGCGTCGCGTAGCGACGCGGGATCGCCGGACCCCGCCGCCGTCCCTTTGGCCTTTTCGTTCCTCGCGCTATTCTCTCCGCATGCAAATCGACGGGCTGAACCAACGCTTCGGCGTCAGCGGACGCTGTGTCTTCTCGGAGCGTTCTCCCGGGATCACCTCCCTCCTCCTCACCTCTCCCTCCTCCGAGTGCGAGATCGTGCTCCAGGGCGGACACGTCACCCGCTTCGGACGCACTGGCGAACCACCGCTTCTCTTTCTCAGCGAGAAGAGTCTCTTCACGAAAGGCAAGGCGATTCGCGGCGGCGTGCCCTTGATCTTCCCCTGGTTCGGCGCCTGGCAGGCCGACGCCTCGAAGCCGCAGCACGGCTTCGCGCGCACGGCCCTCTGGTCGGTCGAGGCCGTCGACGCCTCCTCAGCTGACGAGATCACCTGCACCCTCCGCCTCGACTCCTCGGAGGAGACGCTCCGACACTGGCCGCACGCGTTCAGCTGTCGCTACACGATCGCCGCCGGTCGCGACCTGCGGCTTTCGCTCGAAGTGCGTAACGAATCGGACGCTCCCTTCTGGTTCGAAGAGGCGCTCCACACCTACCTGCGCGTCGGCGACATCGACCGCGTGGGGGTGGCGGGGCTCGAAAAGACCACGTACATCGACAAGACGGATGGGATGGCGCGAAAGGCGACCAACTCAGGCCCGCTTCGGATCGAAGGCGAGACCGACAGCGTCTTCCTCGGAACGACGGCCACATGCGTCGTGCACGACGAGGCGCTCCAGCGCCGCGTCATCGTCGAAAAGACGGGCTCACAGTCGACGGTCGTATGGAACCCCTGGAGCGAGAAGGCTCGCGGTTTGAGCGACCTGGGTGACGACGAATGGCAGCGTCTCGTATGCATCGAGACCGCGAACGCGTCCGACGATGCGGTCACGCTCGCGCCCGGAGAGCGCCACACGATCTCGGCAAGGATCTACGCGGAATCTCTCTAGCGCGCGGATCCCGCGTCGCTACGCGACGCATGTGGAGTGTGCAAGCGCCAGCTTGCGCACTTCCTCGGCGGAAGCCGCAGCTTCCGCCCCTGGAACGAGGCGACGACGCCGGTACGAGGCCGGCGATGAGCGGAAGCTTCGCGTCCGCGAGGCAGGGCGCAAGCTGCGCTTGCGCACTCCACACAACCCGCTGCCTGCTTTGACCTTTCGCCTTTGGCCTCCGGCCTGCCTTTCGCCTCTCGCCTCTCGCCCGTCTCTCACACGACCGCGATCTCGAACTCCGGCGGCTCGAGGACATGGCGCTTCACGGCGCATAGATCGACCGCGCGCAAGATCGCGGCGCGGTACTTCTCGGGGAACCCCTCGGGCAGCCGCAACTCGACGACAACTTTCGCGACGCGCTTCTTCTCTTCGTCGCGCTGCGTCGAGAGTGTCACGCCGAGGCCTTCCGTCGGGATCTCGCGCTCCTGGCAGAAGCGAAGGGCGTAGAAGCCCATGCAAGTTGCCAGCGACGCGAAGAAGAGATCGAACGGCGACATCGCGCTGTCGTCCCCTTTCGGAGCCGGCTGGTCGGTTCTTACCGTGTGGCCGTGGAACGTCGCCTCGACGGCCACGCCTCCGGGAAAGGTCACTTCCATCATGGTTTCTTCACCTCCGGGTCAGTACTGCTCTCGGTGATCCTCTCGTTTCCGTCCGGCACGCGGCAGGAGGGAGCCTGTCACGTCGGCACGCCGAGTCGCGGGAGGACCACGCGAACCAGCACGAACCAACCGATCAGGATCAGGGCAAAGAGGAGAGCGTCGTGCATCGGGTCGCAGCCACGGGTGGCGATGCCGTCATCCCTGGCTGCACCCTTTATAGCAGCTCCATCAGCGGCCCGTGGTGACGTCGCGCACCTCGCTCACACCGGCAGGTTCAGCGCTCACCGGCGCCCGTCCGCTGCGTCACACCCGTCGTTGACCGCGAAGACAGAGGGTACGCACGAGCCTGCCATAACCTCGATCGCAGGAGGTTCATCGTGAAACGATTCTCCATCGTGCTGCTTCTGCTGGTCGCGGCTGGCGCTGCCTACTACTACTGGACGCGTCCCCCCGCGGTCGTGGTCCCTCCAACTCGCGAGACGATCGCCGTCAAGTTCGCCGCCGCGGACATCGAGATCCGGGAAACCCCGGACGACGCGTCGCCGGTCACGACGAAGCGCAGGATCACCGAGCCCATCTCCATCGTCAGCGAGAAGGATGGCTGGAGCGAGGTGAAGATCTCGTTCGATCACTTCGGCTGGGTCAGGAGCAGCGAGCTGGTCGGTGACAAGCACGAGGCCGGGAGCACGAAGGACAATGTCCGCTTCCGCGTCGCGCCACCCGAGCTGAAGGAGCGCGGTCGCCGCGGCAGCACGATTCTGCTGAAGGTCGGCGTCAACCAGTACGGCGACGTCACCGACGTCCGGATGTGGCAGAACACCACCGGCAAGGCCGAGCTCACCGACTTGTACTCCGAGGCCATCCGCAAGGCGAAGTTCTACCCGATGATGGAAGAGGGAGGAACGACGAAGCCGTTCATCTACGACTACAAGGTCCAGTTCTAGAAGCAGGCAAGAGGCGAGAGGTGAGAGGTGATCGGCAGACTGAACGCCTCAGGCCCGGGAACACGAACGAAGTCGGCGTCATCCGCTCCGCCGCTCTGGTTCGGCTTCGAAAGCAAAGAAAAGCGACCACTTGCTGACTCCGTACCGGAGGTGCGCTCTCCTCTCGTCCTTCCGCCTGCCGTTGCGTTCCGGGGTCGGTGCGCCCCTCGCCTTTCGCCCTTCCCATCCCACCTCTCGCCTGCCGCCTCCGTCCTCTCGCCTGCCTCGCGGGAATCTATTGATACCGCGCACGTTAGACACCCCGCATGCAGTTCAGACACGACATCCGCAACGTAGCCATCATCGCCCACGTCGACCATGGGAAAACCACCCTCGTCGACGCGCTGCTCATGCAGTCGGGCGCCATCCGCCAGAACCAGAACCTCGACGAGCGCGTCATGGACTCGAACGACCTCGAGCGCGAGCGCGGGATCACGATTCTGGCGAAGAACACGTCGATCCGCTATTTCGTCGACCAGCCCGACGCGCTGGGGCACAAAGTGCACCACGAGGCGACGCCGACGGCCAGCGGACACGCCCTCCCCGCCGTCTTCGTTCACCCTCCCGAGGTGAAGATCAACGTCGTCGACACCCCGGGCCACGCCGACTTCGGCGGTGAGGTCGAGCGCATCCTCTCGATGGTCGACGGCGTCATCCTGCTCGTCGACGCCGCGGAAGGCCCGATGCCGCAGACGCGCTTCGTCCTCCGCAAGGCGCTAAGCCTCGCGCTGCTTCCGATCGTCGTGATCAACAAGATCGACCGCCCCGACGCGCGCTCGACCGAAGTGCTCAACGAGGTCTTCGACCTGATGATCGAGCTCGGCGCCTCGGACGATCAGATGGACTTCCCGACGCTCTACGCCTCCGGGCGCGACGGCTACGTGCGCAACGATCCGAACGACGGCAACGACGACGTTCGGCC
>JAMPYE010000195.1 GCA_023700825.1 Thermoanaerobaculia bacterium
CCGCCGGCAGGTCCGCGCGCGTCCCGTGTGCGGACAGGGGGGCGAGAGGCGGTGAGCAGGCAGGGAGCTGACGGCCATTCTCCTGATCGGTCCGGGAGGCAGCGAGGGCAACAGGGAAACACTTGCGCGCGACGCGTCGGTTCGCCTGCGCCGCGTATGCGGCGCAGGAGCGTTTCGCCTCGGATCGTTGTACATTCATCCTGCGATTTCGATCAGGCAGAAGGGAGACCGCGCAATGTTCAGCCCGAAGAACATTCTCGTTCCGACCGATTTCAGCGAGCTCTCGGCGTACGCGGTGCCTTACGCGGTGCGCCTCGCCGAGCGGCTGGACGGGTCGCTCACGCTGCTTCACGCCGACGCGTTCGTCGAGCCGATCGACCTGGTGGGTGGCGGGATGCTCGCTCACGACGCCGCCCGCGTCGACGAACTGCGCGCGCTCGCGGAGGAGCGGCTCGAGGAGTTTGCGAAGGCGCACGTTCCCCGGCACGTCGCGGTCACCCGCCTTACGCGAGTGTCGTCTCCTTTCGCCGCGATTCCGGCCGTCGCTGCCGAGACGGGGGCAAGCCTGATCGCGATGGGAACGCACGGACGGAGCGGGTGGCGCCGCGCTCTGCTCGGGTCGGTGGCCGAGACGGTCGTCAAGGAGACGATCGTGCCGGTGCTCACGGTCCGGCAGCCGTCGTCGTCCGGCGGCTCGTTCGCTCGCATTCTCTGTCCCGTGAACTTCAGCGAGGTGTCGCGCCAGGCTCTCGAGGACGCCTGGGTCCTCGCGGGTTCCTGCGACGCGGAGGTACTCGTAGCGCACGTCGTGGAGCAGCACGTCGAAGGGGGAGAGGAGCGTTTCCGCTCGTGGCTTCCTCCGTCGATCGAAGGGCGGATCGAATACAAGGAACTGGAGCTGGGGAGCGAGCCGGCGCATCACATCCTCGAGTTCGCGGAAGCCGAGAGCTGCGACCTCGTGGTGATCGGGGCAAACCGTCGCAGGCAGTCGGACACGACGGTAATCGGCACGACGACCGAGAGCATCACGCGAAATGCATCGATGCCGGTGCTCGTCGTCGCGCTTCGCGACGCGGAGGAGTGAGTCCTGAGTCCTGAGTTCTCGGGGAGGCGACAGGCGATGAGGCGGGAGGCGATGAGCAGGCACGATCGTCCACTGAGCGACCTCTCGAGAGAGCCTGTACGACCTGTTGATCCTCACGGGAGATCGACTACACCGTCTCAGGACTCAGGACTCAGGACTCAGGACTCAGCACTCAGTACTCAGCACTCAGCACTCAGCACTTACTTTCGCCTCTCGCCTCGCCTAATGCAACATTCGCGACTTCGGCCTGGCCGGCGGGCTCAGGTCCTTCATTCGATCGAGGAAGTCGTCGGCGGAGGCCGGGTCGAGTTCCCAGCGGTGCGCGTCCCGAGCCCTCTCTTTGTCGCCGAGCCGCAACTCCTCGTCGTCGCGATAGGTCACGCCGAGGGCGTCGCCGATTTCTTCCACGCCGTTCTGGTCGGGCGTCGTGCTGCTCCCGCCCGGCGTCTCGTCTCCGGACGACTCGGCCATTTCCCAGCAGGCGTCGATGTCGCCGGCGGTCAGGTGCGGGTCGGTGCTCGTGTTCCGTTCGAGGCGATGGCGCAACTCGGTGGCGGACGCAGTCACGTCGACCTGCGGCGGCTCCAGCTCGTCAGAAATACCGTTGTCATTGCGATCGATGAACTCCACGATGCGCCAGTTGACCAGGTTTTCCTTTCGCATTTGCCGCCTCCTCGCCGTTTCTCGGGTCTGTCCGTTCCTCCACACCATTGAAGGCCTCGCGCCCGGTCGAGTCCACGAGTTCGGTCACTCGCAGGTTGTGACACAGGGCACAGCGCGATGTCGCGGTGAGGAATTGCCTGAAGCCCGCCTGCGGGGCCTCGATCGCACGACATCGTCAGCCGAAACCTCTCCCTTCATAACGGCGTGACCTGTGTCACTAGTTCCGGTGCGCGGAGTCATCGGCAACTCGCCCCCGGTGTCCCTATTTTGAGAAAGGTCCGAGTTGACGATGGAGACGGAACGCCACGCCGGTCGTGCGGGGAATCCGCGCCGACGATTCGAACACGACGGTTCGATCGGCTGGAGTGCCGACCGGGCTCCCGTCTTCGGCGCAGCCGCTAGCGTGACGTTCCCGCCGCTCGATCGGCCCGTCTGCGAAGCGTGTGCGACCGAGATCTTCGACGCGTCGAGCCGCCGGTTCCTCTATCCCTTCACGTCATGCTCCGAGTGCGGGCCGCGCCGTTCGATTCTCGAGCGCGGGCTGTTCCTGCGCGAGAACAGCTCGATGGCGGGATACGAGATGTGCAAGGCCTGCCGGGAGGAATACGAGACTCCGGGCGGACGGCGCTTCCACGACGAGGCGATCTCGTGCCCCTCGTGCGGCCCGACGCTCCGCTCGATCACGGCGGGCGTGACGACCTGGCCATCCGATCCGGGCCGGCTTGCGGTCGGCGCCATCCTCGACGAGATGACCATCGCGATCCGCGATGAGCGGCGCGATTCGTTCTGTTGTGATGCAACTTCCTCCGTCGCCGTCTCGCGCCTCCGGTCGCGTTGCGGCGCCTTCGACGTGCCCCTGGCGGTGATCGTGCGCGATCTCGACGAAGCCTCGCGAGTCGCGGCTCTCACTTCCAAAGATGTATCGCTATTGACCTCGGTGGAGCGGCCTGTCGTACTCGTGTCGATTCGGACTGATTCTCCTCTCACTGGCGAGGTGGCGGCGGGGAACCGCCTCGTCGGTCTCCTTCTCCCGTACTCGCCGCTTCACCTCCTCCTCCTCAAAGAGTCCGGACGCCCGCTGGTGATCTTTCCCGCGGGCGTCCCGGACGCCCCCCCGCGAATGACCGAGCCGGAACTGCTCGAGACCGCCGATCTGCTGCTCGTCGCCGACCGCTCCCCACTGGGGGACCGTCCGGCTCCCGAGCTCAGGAACGACGAGTTCGCTCAGGTTGCCGCTTCCAGGCGCATCACACTGGACGGGCCGGTATCCCGAGTGATCCTTGCATGCGGAGCCGGCTCGCCGGGCTCCGTGTGCATCGCATCCGGTGACGAAGCTCTCATCGCGGCCGCGGCGCGATCCGAAGACACCTTCGAGTCGATTCTTCACTTCGAGCAGGCCGTCGAAGCCGTGAAAGGCGAGTCCAGCCGAGCGCCGGAGGTCGTCGTTCACGATCTCGACGAGAGGTTCTACTCGACTCGCTTCGCTCTCGACCAGGTCGGCGTCGCACACGTGGCAGTCCAGCACCATCACGCGCACATGGCCGCCTGCCTCGCCGAGTACGGCGAGACGGAAACGGCGCTCGGCGTCGTGTTCGATTTTGGAGGTCTCGGCCCCGACGAAACGATGTGGGGTGGAGAAATCCTCAGGGGCGGAGTCGCCGGAATCGAGCGCCTCGCCACGTTCCGCCCGATCGTTCTCGCGGGGGAGCACGTCTCTTCCCGGCAGATCTGGCGCGTCGCGCTCGCGATGATGGATGACGTCTGGTCGGGCGAGCCGCCGCTTCACGCGATCCCGATGTTCCGCACGATGCCGAGACGCGGAATCGAGGTCGTCCGCCGCGTGCTCGATGCCGGGCCGACGGTACGTTCGCACGCGATCGGCCTTCAGCTCGAAGCTCTCGCGGCGATCCTGTTCGGGAAGCTCGACTCGCCCCGTCCCGGCGCGCTTGCGGCGAGGCTGGACGCCGTGGCGGACCGGACGGAGCATGGTCGCTACCCGATCGTGATCCGCGACGGCGCGGAGCCGTGGGAGATCGATTTCAGACCCGTCGTGAAGTGCGCCGTCACGGAGTTCATCGAAGGCACGGGACCTGCGACCATCGCGGCCCGCGTCCGTAATTCGATCGTCTCCGCTGTCGCGGAGGTATTGCTGGCGCATGGCGGCGACAGCCTCCCCGTCGTGGTTACTGGCGACTACTTCGAATGCAACCAGCTCGCCGTCGATCTTGCCGGAAGCCTCGGCCCGCGCGCGAACGTTTTGCGGCCTGGCTCGCTGCCCGGAGACGATCGCTCGCTCGCGTTCGGCCAGGTGGTCGTCACCGACGCGCTGCTGCGTCGCGTTGCCAGCCCGCGTCCCGCCCGTGCCGTTTCAAGTTGTGAACTCTGAGGAGGACGCGCCGAATGTGTCTCGGAATGCCTGGTCGTGTGCTGATGGTGGGTGAGGGAACCGCGGTGGTTGACTCCTGGGGCGTCGAGCGCGTCGTCGACATCTCGAGGCTCGACGAGGCGATCATGGCCGGTGACCACATCATCGAGCACGCCGGTGAGGCGGTGCGCCGGATTCCGGACGAGGAAGTGCTCGACGTCCTCGGCCTCTACGAAATTCTGCTCACCGAAGCGGGTGAGGACCCGGTGGGGATGGACGCCTGCCACGATCTCGAAACCACGCTGGCCTAACAGCATTCGAGGCGAGAGGCGAGAGACGACAAGCAGGCGACATCCTCCTTGAGCCGCACTCCAGGAGAGTGCGCGCCTTCTTGAGCGGTGCCTGGTCAGGACAGAAGAAAAGGGCGCGCTGGCGAGCGCGCCCGGGCCAGGGAAGGTGATCGAACCCGTTCAGCGGGACGCGCCCACCTCTTCGAGGATGTCGACTTCGAGCTCGTCGATCGATTCCGGACTCGTCTCGCCGCTGTGCTCCTCGCGGCCTCGGCCCTGGTAGCCGAGCACCTCCGCGGCTTCGATGACGTCGATCAGCTCGAAGTCTGCCTCGACCGCACCCTTCGCGTCCGCCTCATGTCTCTTCACGATCATGCCGGACCTCCGCTGTGCCCAATCATAACCCTCTAGTGATGGTGAGGCTGCACGTCAGTCCTCGAGAATCTGCGCTCGGTGACCAGTTCGGGATGCTCTCTGCGGAACGTCTCCGTGATGTGGCAGTTCCAGCAGACCGGCGCGTGCGTGCTGAGCACGATCTCCACCATCTCCGGTCGCACGTCCTTCCACTCGATCGTCCTGAGGTCGGGAGCGAGCAGCGCCGGCTTGTGATCGGTCCAGTTGATCTCGTTGAACTGCTTGCGGCAGAAACTGCACTTCCTGCCGCGATACCAGTCCGACAGCATCGACTGGAGTTTGCACGACTCGGGCGCCCCTTCGAGCTGGTGCAGGCAGGCCTGGTCGCATCCGGCCCGCTCCGGCCACCGGGTGCAGTCGCTCAGGCGAAGGTCGGGCTTTCCGCCAAAGAGCTTGCCGGCCACGGCGTGGTTGACGTCGAGGTCGACCCCCACCGGCTCACCGGTCTCGGGGCAGGTGAGGACGCGCTTTCCGTTCAGCCTCGCGTACACCACGGCGTAGCGCGCGACGATGGCGGCAATGGCGACCAGCACGATTGTTGCGGCGATCCAGGCGAACGTGGTCACGGCAGCCTCCTCCCGGGCCCGGCGCGCTCCTCGCGACACGGGCCCGCTCGACTCTACTTTCGCTCTTCCCTGCGGCCCGAGGCAGTGGACATAGTCACTCCGAGTTGTGCTACAGGTCACTCGAGGCCGGCCAGAAATGAACAGCCCCGGATCTCGACGCTGATGCGCGGAACCCGGGGCCGTGAAGCAGAGCGTTTCCGCAGAGAATCAGGGACGCACGAGACGCAGGGCGTGCGACTCCAGCTCGATGGAGCGAGGGAAAAGGATGTTGTTCTCGATGTGGATGTGCTCGTGCGTGAGCAGCTCGAATGCGGCAAGCCCGTCGTAGAGTGCGCGGTACGACGTACAGCCGTCTTCTGGGACGTCGAAGCCGCCCGTGAGCGAGCGCAGTTCGCGGAGGAGGTCGGCGACGACGTCGTGCTCGGCGAGCATCATCCGGATCGGGTTCTGCACCGTGCCGAAGAAGGGCGGCGTCGGCCCGCTCCCCGAGGCGAGCTCTCGCTCGAGCTGGGCGATGAAGGGGAAAAGGACGTTCTCCTCCTTCATCATGTGCGGACGCATGTCGCCCTCGAGTCGGACGAACGCCGCGTGAACCTGCGCGAGCTCCGGATGATTCGGACCGTGGCGTTTCACCACCTTCTCGGCGAGCGCACCGAGCCTTTCGAGCTCGTCCCTGGTGATCGTGTGGTGATAACGGCAGACGTACGCGCAGATCTCGGCGAGCGGTTTGACTGTCAGATCGGCGAGCTGCGCCGCCTCGGAAGTGCGTGAGAGTTCCTCGATGATGGCGCCGGCGTCGAGACCGGCCTCGGCGCATACCTCTTCCAGCGGACGCTGCCCGCCGCAGCAGTAGTCGATTCCGAGACGCTCGAACAGCGGAATCGCATTCCGGTTGCGGATTGCGAGGTCACACACGAAATCAGTCGGCTGGATGGACATCGACGCTCCTCCTCTCAAAAGGCCTCAGGCTAGAGTGGCGCAGGCGCAGGAGCGATGACTTTGGTCATGAGGGGGCGGGAGGCGGAAGGAGAGAGGCGAGGGGCGGGAGGCGAGGGATCGTTCCCGAGCTTCGGTTATCGCGTCGTTTTCGGGTGGGCAGAAATCGAAATGGAGAATGTCGAATGGAGAATGAGGAATGGAGAATTCATGGACTCCTGGACTCTTGTCGCAAACCTTCATTCCGCATTCGCAATTCTCCATTTCGGTTCTTCTCGCACGGAATTTCGATGCGCCTCGTGCGTCCGATCGCCACTTGCCTCGCGACTTTCGCCTCGCCCGTCACAGCTCGACGTGATGTGTCGCACTCTGCCCGGCCCGGCCCTGCACCGATCATGGCCCGGACGGGCAGACCTCACAGGAGGAGTTCCACTCATGAGCACGATCCTCGAGAGGCCGCGCAGCGGTTCCTCCGCCGCGCAAGGGCTGTTTTCCGACCGGGTTCAGCTGATCGACACCGAAAACGCCTTCAAAATCGGGCCGCACATCAAGCGGATCGAGGACGACGGCCAGCGGGTCATCAAGTGCAACCTCGGAGAGCCCGACTTCCCTCTCCCGGCGCACATTCGAGACGAGGTCAAGCGCCAGCTCGATCTCGACATGACCCACTACACCGACCCGCAGGGAATGCTCCCTCTGCGCGAAGCGATCGCGGCTTCGATGGGTAAGCAGCGCGGTCTTCATCTCACCGCCGACCGCGTGGTCGTCTTTCCCGGCGCAAAGCCCCCGATCGGCTTCTGCCAGGAGGCGTATTGCAACCCGGGCGACGAAGTCATCTACCCGAGCCCCGGTTTCCCGATCTACGAGTCGTTCACACGTTATCTCGGACTGAAGCCGGTCCCGCTTCACCTCCACGAAGAGTCGGGATTCAACTTCGGCGCCGCCGATCTCGAGCCGCTGATCACCCCGAAGACGAAGCTCATCTACCTGAACTTCCCGTCGAACCCGACGGGCGGCGTCGCGACCCGGGAACAACTCGAGGAGATCGCCGAGGTGATCCTCCGAAAGGCGCCGCCGAACGTTCGCGTCTATTCGGACGAGGTCTACGAGTCGATCATCTTCGACGGGCGCGAGCACGCGTCGATCGCGTCGCTCCCCGCGATGATCGAGCGCACGATCCTCGTTTCCGGCGTTTCGAAGACCTACTCGTGGACCGGGGGGCGGATCGGCTGGGCGATCTTCCCGACGGCCGAAGAGGCCGCGGTCTTCAAGAACCTCAACATCAACTATTACTCGTGCGTGCCGCCGTTCACGCAGCTCGGCGCAAAGCTCGCGATCGAGTCGCCGGAGAGCCCTGTCGCGATCAGGAAGATGGTTTCGGCGTTCCAGGAGCGGCGCGACGTCGTGATCGCGATGCTCAATGCGATCGAGGGCGTCAAGTGCCAGATGCCGCGCGGGGCG
>JAMPYE010000196.1 GCA_023700825.1 Thermoanaerobaculia bacterium
AACCCCGGGAACTTCGGACGACGAGGGACATTCAACCGTCGGTGATCGGCTGCCTAACCGTAGGGAGCAGAGTTCCACTGCAGCCTCGCGTGTCGGCGTCCGCACCATGATCCTCGCGGCAACACGCCCTGGCGTGATCGAGGTATCGGAGGCAGTCCGCTTCGAGCGCTCCTGGAAACGCCATCGGGCTGCGCACGGTCCGGACGTCTACGGCGTGATTCCGCCGTCGTGAGGCCGAAGTTGTGCGAAAGTATGGCGCGCGGGGAGAGTGCCGATCGGTACGTCGCCGCGCGAGGAGGCCAGGCTCGATGAAGAAGACCGTACTGACCTATGGGCTGATCTCGGGCGTGATCGCGGCGGGCCTCATGCTCGCCCACGTGCCGTTCATGGACGGAGGCAGCACGTCGCTGATCGTCGGGTACACCGGGATCGTGCTGGCCTCGCTTCTCATCTTCTTCGGTGTGCGCTCGTACCGCGAAAACGTCGGCAACGGGAAGATCTCGTTCGGGCGGGCGTTCGCGGTGGGGATCCTGATCGCGCTCATCTCCTCCGCGTGCTACGTCGCGGCCTGGGAGGTGGTGTACTTCAGCAATCCGGGGATCGCGGACCACATCTTCGACAAGCAGGTCGAGGAGCTGAAGGCGACCGGGGCGCCGCAGGAGAAGATCGACGCGACGGCGCGCGAGGTCGAGTCGTTCAAGAAGCTTTACTCGAACCCGTTCGTCAACGCCGGCTTCACGTTCCTCGAGCCGTTCCCCGTCGGACTGCTGATGACGCTGATCGCGGCCGTCGTTCTTCGTCGATGATGAACTCGATCGAGGAGGTCGTCGAAGGCGCATTGCGCGGGACCTCAGCCGCCGAATGAACGAACCTTCCCTGCAGCGACGATACGTCTACCACCAGTTGATGCATCGGTGGGGCCGGGCGGACGACATCGTCGTGTTCGATTCGGCCCTCGCGTCCGGGCCGCCGGCCTTTCCGTCGATGGAGATCGCGATCTGGAGAGCCGGTGACGAAACGGATGTGACCGTATTCAACACGCTGGGAATGTCGGAGCTCAGAATGCGGGGAGCAGAGCATTCGGTGGAGCTCAATCTCGGCATTCGCGGGCCGCTCGATCCTGCGACGGAGGGGCCGCTGGCCGCTTTCCTCGCGAACATCACCGAGTATCCCTTTGCCAATGGCGTGAAGATCGACTGGTGGGAGCGGCTGGCGAACGTTCCCGTCATCCCGGCACATCCCGGGTGCCATCAGCTCCTCTTCGCTCCCTCGTTCGGGGAGGACGAGTTCTCGTGGCTCCAGACGCCCGCGGAGCCGGTCAAGCTGCTGTACGTAATCCCGATCACGCCGCGCGAAAACCACATTCTCGCCTCACACGGCCGGGAAGCGTTCATGTCGTACCTGGACGAGGAGGAGATCGATCTCTTCTCGCCCAGAACGGACGCTTCCGGCGGATAGCCATCGCGCTCCGGCCGGTGCCGACGGCGACGGGAAGCGGTGATCGAAGCGCGCGCCGAGGCGTTTCGGGGGCTGGTACAATTCTCCGAGGCGCGTGGCAACCGCCGGGCGTCGAACGTTAGGCGAAACGAGGTTGCTTCCATGATCGTCTCGAAATTGGCGCGCGCTACCGCCCCGTCACTCCTGATCGTGGCGATGTGCCTCGGATCCCAGGCGTACGCATCGTCGCTCGTCGACGACCGGAACGAGGTCGTCGAAACGGTCCGTCAGATGTACGTGGCGCTGACCAACGACGACTTCGATCGGTTCAGGGCCGTTACCTCCTCGAACTTCTACGCCTTCGACGTCGGCAAGCGGTTCGATGGCGAGGAGCTGGCCGCGCTCGTCAGAAACGCCCACGCCTCCGGAAAGGTGTACGTCTGGGAGGTCACCGAACCCGACGTCCACGTCGACGGAAACAGCGCCTGGGTCGCCTACGTGAATCGAGGCTCGATCACGGACGCAGCCGGAAAGAAGGAACTGAGCTGGCTGGAGTCGGCCGTGCTTCGCAAGGAGAAGGGCGTGTGGCGCATCCACTTCTTCCACAGCACCAGGGTGCCGTCGGAGTAACGCGCCCGCCCGATGGTTCGAGCGAAGCGACGACGCCTCGAGCTCCGGCTCGAGTCGTGAGCCAGCCAGACGGCGTCACGCAGGAGGACAGCGATGTCAGACGACTGGGATGTGTACTTTCTGGGGACGGAAGACGGGCCGGTCTCCTTCTTCGTGGACCTGAATGCGCGAGGTGAAGAGACTCCGGGCCGACCGCTCCTCTGCCGTGTCTCGGTTCGCCTTCTCGCGCCATCGGAACATGGCTTCGCGTCGCGCGAGGAGGACGAGGTCCTCTTTCGACTCGAGGACGCCCTCGAGGCGAGACTCGGGGAAACCTGCGGGGCCCAATACGTCGGCCGGGCAACCTCGGGCGGCGTTCGTGTCTACTTCTTCTACCTGCCGGAGGGGCTGAAGCCGGAGGGGACGATTCGAGAGTGTCTCGGGGCTTTCGGAGACTACCGCGAGAAGGTGGCGCTCGAGGACGACCCGGAGTGGGCGCACTACTTCGAGTTTCTGTATCCCGATACCGCGAGCCTCCAGGGGATCCTGAATCGCCGGGTCGTGCAGAACCTGATCGACAACGGGGACCAGCTTCACCGGCCGCGGCGAGTCGACCATTGGCTTTACTTCGCGGATCGCGCGTCGGCCGAGCGGTTCCAGGTCCAGGCGAAGAGAATGAAGTTCGAGATCGAGGATCTGTCGCCGTCGGGTGGCGAGTGGAAGCTGCAGATCTACCGCACCGATCCCGTCGATCAGGATTCGATCGACGAGACCACGATCCAGTTGTGCGAGCTCGTGGACGGGCTCGGCGGCAGGTATGACGGGTGGGAGACGGAAGTGATCAAGGGCGCCTGACGGGTGGCCCGGGAGAACGCGCCCGAGGCGCCGGGTCTCCTGGGAGCGGTCTCCGGGACGCGTTCACCGGCATCGGCAGCTGGTAAGATCGTCGAGACGCGTCGAAGCAGCTTCGCACCAGCCGTTAGGCTCACGGAGCGACCAGGACGCTCGTCTCGAGGTCACATCCATGGCTCTCAGTGCTTTCGAAGACCCGGCTCGGCCCCCGTCATCGGACGAGCTCCGTCAGGCTCTCGGCTCGTCGGCCAAACGCTGGGCCGCCCTGCTCGAGCATGTCCATTCGGCCCACGGGCCGTTTACCGAGCTCTGGCGTCACGCCGGCGCGAAGTTCGGCTGGTCTCTTCGCCTCATGCAGAAGGAACGCGTCATCCTCTACCTCACGCCTCAACGTGGCGCTTTCCTCGTCGGTCTGGTCCTCGGCGAACGCGCGGCTCGAAGCGCCGAAGCGGGCTCGCTGCCCCCGCTCGCAGTGGAAGCGCTCGCGGCCGCCCCGAAATATGCAGAGGGTCGCGGCATTCGCCTCTCCGTCACCTCCGACGCGGAGCTCGAGGCCGCCCGGGCTCTCAGCCCTTACACGCTGAGTGCCGCGGCCCCGCGCGCTTCCCGGACGCCCGCCGCCACACCGAGGCGCGCCTGACTGCTGGATACCGAAGAGCATGGAACTGATCACCGTCGGCAACTACCCGGATCTGGCTACCGCGGAGGTGGCGGCGTCCCTGCTGGAGGCGGAGGGAATCGGGACGCTGATTCCGGACGAGAATTTTGCCGGACTGAGCTGGCAGATGGGGTCGGCCATTCAGGGCATCCGGGTTCAGGTTGCGAGCGAAGATGCCGAAGCCGCGCTTTCCATCCTTCGGGAGCACGCGATCGAATCGGGCGACATACCGGGCGGCGAACCGCAGGGCGACGCCGAGCCGGCGAGCGAAGACCCCCGCTGTCCGGCATGCGGATCCGACAGTCTTGGCGACGCAAAATGGCGCAACCGACTCAAGGCAACCGCGATTTTCTTTCCGCCCGTTCTCCTGCTTTGGCCAGTCTTCGCTGCGACACGCCCTCGATTTCAGTGTCTTGCGTGCGGCCACGGCTGGCGGTGACCGACGATTGCCTAACGCATCTGTGCAGCGGAGGCGGACGCGCAGCATCATGCATCGCGGATGCATCGAGGCCGCGTCGTGCTGCACGTATGCCCTCCGGGACGAGTCGAGATATGGTACGCTTCAACGTACACTTGGAGGTATCATGAGGCGTCTCAAGCTTACCAGCGATATCAAGCCGGTCTCGGAGTTTCGCGCGAACGCCGCAGAGCTGATCGAGCAGGTTCGCAACACCGGCCGGCCACTCGTGCTCACGCAGCGTGGACACTCCGCCGCGGTCGTACTCGACGTCGAGGAGTACGAGCACCTCCTCGAAGAGATCGAGCTCCTCCGCGACATTCGAGTCGCCGAGAAGGAACTCAAGACCGGCAAGAGTGTTCCGAATCGCGAAGCCAAGCGAAAGATCAAGGAGCGACTGAACGGGTGAAGGTTGTCTGGTCGAGCCTGGCGATCGAACGTGCCATCGAAGAGGCGCGGTTCATCGCCGAGGACAAGCCTGGCGCCGCTGACCGCTGGCTGGACGGGCTCTTCAAGACCGTGGACCGGCTCGAAGTCTTTCCGGATTCGGGTCACGGTGTTCCCGAACTGCCCAACACCAGGTATCGCCAACTCACCCATCGGTCGCATCGTGTCGTGTTCGTGGTGGATGGAAAGTCGGTGAGCGTTCTTACCGTCCGCCGGTTCAGACAGCGCTTTGATACCGCAGAGGTGGAACCGCACGAGGCGGGATAGCCGTCCCTCCGGGCGGATTTCAAGTCGTCACTCGAGATTTGCTATCGTCGTCGTGCTGTGCGGATGTCTCGAGTCCGCTCAGCGCCGGTCGTTAGCCGGCAGCCCGAGCTCCGCATCTCCCGAGGCTCATGAAAGCGCATTTCATCCTCTACGTCCGCGACCAACGACGAAGCACCGAGTTCTACACCGGTGTGCTCGCCGCCTCGCCGCAGCTCGACGTGCCGGGCATGACCGAGTTCGCTCTCCCGGGCGGCAGCGTGCTGGGCCTCATGCCCGAGGCCGGTATCGTCTCGCTCCTCGGATCCGCGCTTCCTGATCCGCGGCTCGCCGACGGCGTCCCGCGGTCGGAGCTGTACCTCGTCGTGCCGGAGGCCGCCCCGTTCATCGCCAGGGCGACGACGCTCGGGGCACGCGTGCTCAGCCCGCTGCAACCGCGCGACTGGGGTCACTCCGCGGGGTATCTCCTCGACCCCGACGGCCACGTCCTCGCCTTCGCCGAGCAGCCGCGCAATCGGGACTCCTGACGTCTCACTACTCCACGTTGCCCTGCGGCCGCGTCATGGTGTCGGCAGGTTGTATCATCAGCGAAGCGCGGCGGGCCGGCGGTGCAGCATTCGTTAGGCGGTGCGGATACCTCGATGATCGTCGAATCGTTCAGGGATCGACTTGAGACGCTTCGGAGGCGTGATTCGTCCTTCGAAGGGTTTGGTGCCTACAAGCACCAGTACCGTCTCGGTCCGGTGCTCGCGCCGCCGGAGATCGTCGCGTTCGAGGATCGCTACGGTCTGAGGCTTCCCGAGGACCTTCGCACGTTTCTCTCGACGGTCGGAAACGGAGGGGCCGGCCCCGGATACGGTCTGAATCGTCTCGGGCTTCTCGCGATTCCGCCTAAACCAGCTCTTCCACCCGGCGACACGGCCATCGTGTTCAGCGGTGGGAAGACCACGTACCCCGTCGAGTTCTGCGAGCGCGCATTCTCCCACCACTATTTCGAGACCATCGAGGAGTTGGAAGCAGACCCCGAGCTCGTGAGCCTGCCCAGCGAGCTCGTCGATCCGGTATGGGAGCCTGCCGAAGAAGCGTGGGAGCGCTACCTGCACGGAGCTTTGACGCTCGCGGACTATGGCTGCGGCCTTACGGCGCGGTTGCTCGTGTCGGGCCCGTCGACGGGCACTGTCTGGGTGTTCGACGACTGTGACCGGGCCGGCATCACGCCGTTCGCGGACTTCGCGTCGTCGCTCGACGGCCCCGAAGTCACTGGAGCGGTCTCGTTCGCGCAGTGGTATGACCACTGGCTCGTCTCGTCCGGTGTGTAGGCCTTGCGATTCGCCGGACCGGCGCCGGAAGCCGAAGTAGAAGTCTCAGGGCGCGTGCCGCCGAACGCTGCTATCCTGAGCGCTCGAACTCACGTCTCGCGAAACGAGGTATACGGATGCTCGGTAGTCTCGGTTGGCCGGAGCTCGCGCTCATCGCTTTCATGGCGTTCGTCAGCCTCGTCGTCGTTGCGTTTCCCGCCAGCCGGATCTGCGCGAGGGCAGGGCTTCCCGTCTGGCTGGGTCTCCTTGCCGTCGTGCCGCTCGTCAACGTCGGCCTGCTCTGGTTCGTCGCATTCACGGACTGGCCGGATGCCACGCGAAGCAAGCCGGAGGCGGGTTCGACCACGGCCTAACGCGGCCCGCGTGGCGGCGCGCGGCCCGGCCAGCGGACGACTTCGAACATGCTCGTCAGGATCGGTGAAATCGAGGCGCTCTTCCGGTACCCGGTGAAGTCCATGCGTGGTGAGCCTGTGGAGGATGCCGGTCTGGGCTGGCACGGTCTCGACGGCGACCGGCGCCTGGCCTTCCGCCGGGCTGACGACCGGGGCGGGTTCCCCTGGCTGACTGCCACCAGACTTCCGGAGTTGCTTCTCTTCAGCCCACGATGGCATGGGTCTGCCGTCGCCGGGGACCTCCCCACGCACGTCCGCGGGCCGGAGGGAGAGGAGTGGCCCTTGTTCAGTCAGGAACTGGCGGCCGAGGTCGGCCGGCGCCACGGCTCGCCGGTCGAAATGGTCCATCTCAACCGAGGCATCTTCGACGAGGCGAGCATCTCGGTGATCACCTCCTCCACGGTGGGTGAAATCGGCAGGCTGGCAACGCAGCATCCTGACGTTCGGAGATTCCGACCGAACATCCTCGTTGCATCCTCGCGCGGGGTCCCGTTCGAGGAGGACGACTGGGTAGGGGGCGTCCTCTCGTTCGGAACAGGCGACGAGGCTGCCGCGATCTGCGTCACGAATCGCGACGAGCGATGCTCGATGGTGAACTTCGACCCCGAGTCGGCACGGCCCAACGCCGAAGTATTGAAGGCGATCGTTCGAGAGAGGGACAACAGGGCCGGCGTTTACGGCACCGTCATTCGACGAGGGCGCGTCGCGGCAGGGCAGCCCGTTTTCTTCGAGCCGGCGTCCGCGCATCGCCGGGACTTGGGCGCCCGCCCGAATCTCGAGCGGTGAACGCAGCGCCGGCGCCCGGCATCCGGGGCGCACACGTGGACTTGTCGTAAGCTACTCACCCGGTGCGAGCGCGTGGAGGCGGCCGAGGCCGGATCCCCGGCGCCGCAACACCCGCACCTCGAAGGAGAGAACTACGATGAGCGAACAAGGCAAGTGCCCCATCACGCACGCAGCCGGCGGAGGCGCGGCCGGAAGAGGCACCTCGAACCGCGACTGGTGGCCTGACCAGCTGAACCTGGGCATCCTGCACCAGCACGCGCCCGCGTCCAACCCGTTAGGCGCCGATTTCGACTACGCCGAGGAATTCAAGAAGCTCGACCTGCCCGCCTTGAAGAAGGACCTGGTCCAGCTGATGACCGACTCGAAGGAGTGGTGGCCTGCGGACTGGGGCCACTACGGCGGCCTGTTCATCCGCATGGCCTGGCACAGCGCGGGCACCTACCGCACCGCCGACGGGCGTGGCGGCGGCGGCACCGGCAACCAGCGCTTC
>JAMPYE010000197.1 GCA_023700825.1 Thermoanaerobaculia bacterium
CCGCCGCGACCCTCGCCGCGGCGGACCGAGCCACATCAGCAACCGGCCGTCTTCCTGAAATAGCTGCTCACGTTCTTGCCGTCGGTCGTCTTGTACTTGCAGCGGATCTCGTCACCTTCGACGATGCGGTGATCCTTGAGCTTGTCGAGGGTCAGCTCGTCATTGATGACGATCTCGACGAGAGCTTCGGTCTTCGTGTCCTTGAGGGTGACCGTTGCGGTGGTCGCGTCCTTGCTCGAGATCTTGATCTTCGTGACGACGCCGACCATCTTGGTCTCGGCCGCCTGCGCGAAACTGCTCAGCGAGAAGAGGCAGACGGCCACCAGCGCCGCCACTGCCATCACCAGAGTCTTGTTCTTCATTTGATTCTCCTTCGAATGAATGCCCGTAACAGCGGGGGGCGATTTGCGCTCACATGGCGCATGTTAGGGAATCGGGCGAGCGCGTCCGCCCCCGCCCGAAGATCCGCATCAACTTAGAAGTGAACTTCGAACGTCGCGTAGAAGTCCTGCGCGTTCTTCATCGGGGCGGTCAGCTGCGGCGTCATGTTGTTGAGCGAGTCGATCTCGATCGGGGCGCCCAGCCAGCTGTTGCTTCCCGTGTAGTCGAAGCTGTAGTACTGGTACCCGAACTTGAAGAACGCCTTGCTGGTGTACGAGGAGATCGGCTTCAGCGAGAGCTCCTTGATGATGTAGGTTTCGTACACGTCGCCACGAGTGCCGAGCTTGGCAGTCCACAGGTCGTCCGCGGCCGGCGTGAAAGTGATCCAGTTCTCGGAACCGTGGTTGTATTCGAACCCGATCAGGGTGCGCGACGACGGGAGGTCGTACCTGGCGCCCAGGTACGTGGCCCAGCCGTTCGTGGCTTCCGGCATCCCGGTGAAGAGCAGCCCGTAGCCGCTGTCGAGGCCGGCGAACTTGAGGGTGTTTCCGTTGGGGTGGGTCTGGCTGAATCCGACTGACGCGAACCAGTTCAGGTTTCCGGGTCCGACGTTCTTGGCCATGCCCATGAAGTCGAGGCTCTCCCAGTCGATATCGCCGATATTGGTGCTTGGCTGGAGCGGGAACGGGCCGGTCAGCATGATCGGCGCGTCGAAGATGTCCATGCCGCGGTTGTACTGGAACTGCGCGCGGAACCGGTCGGTCTCGTACGCGACGAGGTCGATGCCGATCATGTCCGTGTTGGTGATGCCATTGCCGGTGTCCGAGTTCTCGATCGCATCCTGGAATCCCCTGCCGTAGCAGAACTTCGCGGAAGCGCCGGGGAGCGACTCGATGTCGGGCGCCCAGCCGAGCGACACGCCGTCGAAGGCGTAGTCGACCAGGATGGCGGGAACTCCCGAGGTACCGGGCGCCGGGAGGTTCTGCCGGTAGTGGCCGGGCGCTCCGCCGGTGGACGGGCGACGACCGATGGAGAACCAGATCGGCTGGCCTCCGATGTTCTGCCAGGTCGCGTAGGCGCGATCGACGAGAAGCCTGCTGTCGCTGGGAACGTGCCCGAGCGTCCCGTCGAAGACGCCCGCGCGGTCGAGCGAGTACGCGGTGTTACCGGACTGGAGCGCGCGGTCATCCTGCGCCCCGGCGATCTTGTACATCAGGAAACGCGCGGTGACGCTGACGTCTTCGGTGGCTTTCGCCTTCAGGTTGAGGCCGAACTTGTTCGTGTACAGCGAGTCATTGCTGACGTCGTAGGCGTCGTTCATCGCCGTGGGCAGCGTGAGCTGGCCGTAGGTTCCCCCCATGATCGCGGCGCCAAAGAGCTGCTGCTGATTCATCGGCGGGATCTGGCCGGCCATCATTGCGCCGACCAGCTGGCTGGCGTTGCCGAAGACGGTCATCCCGTCGGCGTACGGCGCGACTTCGCCCTGCAGGTTGTCGAACCGGAAGCGGTAGTCGCCGCCGATCGTGAGCCAGCGGCCCAGCGACTTCTTCTCGGTCGCAGCGACCTGCTGCTCGAGCTCCTCGATCTTCTTCGCCTGCTCTTCCGCCTGTTTCGCCTGTGCCTCGGTCTGCTTCGACTTCTCGTCGTTCTGATTGACCTGAGACTTCAGCGCCTCGAGCTCCCGGGACAGCTGCTCGATCTTCTGCTTGAGATCCTCCTGCTCGTCCGCTCTCGCGGGCATGGGAAGGACCAGCGCGATGATCGCGATGGCGACGAGAACTACTCTTGTCAGTGTGCTCATGCTCTCTCCTGGTTGGTTTCTGTCGTTAGGGAATGTTCTCGGGAAGGCAGGCCTCGCCCTCCGAACTGGTGACTGACTCAGCTCGCGGCCCCTTTCGGCAGCGCGGCGGCTGTGATTGCTGAACCGGGTGGAGGTGCGACGCCCGCAAGGATCCAGGCCAGGGACAGCAGCCCGGCGGGAAACAGCGATTCGAGCTCTCTCTCCGAGAGCTGCGCGAGCGTCGCGAGCCGAGCGGGCTGCGGCACCTCGCCGCTCTTTGCGAATTCCTCGCGGCACGCGCTGATCACGCGCCAGTGGGATTCCGTGAGAGGGTCGATGCCGTAGACACGAGCGACGCATTCGGCGAGCGATGGCGTCCATTCGGAACGCCACGTGCTCATTCGGCTGGTGAACGGCTCACTCGTGGAATGCGACATCGTCATTTCCTCTCGAGCTCGATTCGGCAAGGTGCGGTTTCAGATCGCCGCCTGGCCGGCGAGCACGAGGATCCATCGAAGCGAAAGGCCTCCGACGAGAAGAAGCACGGGCGCGAGGATCGCGGGGCGCAGTCCCTTCCTCGCCTCGGCCACCTCCATCGCGAGCGGGGTCACGAGCCCCGTGATGACGACGAGCGCCCAGAACACCGCGGTGTAGCCTCCCCCGAAGAAGAGCGCGGCCGCGGCGCGCCCCCTCTGCCCGCCGTTCGCGGCGAGCTCCACGAAGAAGAACCCCAGCAGCACGAACTCGACGGCGATCGCAGCGATGTCCCAGCGCCGCAGCGTCGCGTGCTCCCCGTGGTCCAGGCGGAAGAGCATCATGAACGCCGCTCCCGTCGAGAGTCCGGAGACGAGGAACAGCGGACCGAGCAGCACCGAGCTCCAGAGTGCTCGCGCGCCTAACGTTCCGAGGAGAATTCCCGTGTAACCGCCGAGCGCGACGGCAAGCAGGACGTTCGCCGCCTCGAGGGCGCCGACGCTGGCCGATCCTGTCGCGCGCAGCCGTGCCAGTGCGTCGGCCGCGCGCCCCCGCAGCGAGCGGAGAAGCGGAAGCGTCGATACGTCCGCGTCGGTCAGGCGGGCGGCGCCGAGAAGGATCGTCGCCGGGTAGATCAGCAGCAGGATCCAGGAGCCCCACGACATCGGCGACGTCGGCTTCATCGCGGTGTAGAAGCGGAAGACGTGAAGCTTGTACTCGAGGTCGAGAAAGAGAGCGCCCATGCCGAGCGAAAGCAGCAATGGCGCGGCGAAAGGCATCAGGCGCATCGCGCGAGACTGCGACTCACGCGGCACGCGACGTCCGGCAATCGCCGTCAGGATCATGATTCCCGCCGTCAGGCCACCGAGGAACAGGTAGACCGGGATCTCCCATCCCCAGATGTGGAGTTGCGGGTCGATCGATGCGCTGTTGCGGAAGATCTCGACTTCAGTCATTGCGTGCTCCTGCGGTTGACGCTGCTGCCAGGTGGCGACAGGCGAGAGGCGAAAGGCGATGAGCAACCAGCGGGCGTGCTTCCGTCTTGCTTCGTGCTCCGAGCTCCCCGCCTCGTGTGCTACCCATTGCAGCCTCCGCCCGTGGTCCTGGGCTTCGGCGCGTAGCTGCGCGCCGGCGCGGCCGGTACCGCCTCCAAGGTGCGGCCGGCGAGTGAGGCGCTCAGAGCGCT
This sequence comes from Thermoanaerobaculia bacterium, assembly GCA_023700825.1. Classification (GTDB taxonomy): domain Bacteria; phylum Acidobacteriota; class Thermoanaerobaculia; order Gp7-AA8; family Gp7-AA8; genus JACPDH01. The sequence goes on from JAMPYE010000197.1 coordinate 3,822, forward strand.
GCGGAAGGCGTAGAGGTCACGCTCGCTCGCCGAGGCGTCCGGCTCGGGGGTCGGCGCAGGGTCGAGCGCAAATGATTTCCAGGCGGCCCAGCCGCCGTCGAGCGCGAGGACTTCGCCGCGGAACGTCGCGAGCCCCGCAGGCATCCTCGAAGCCGGTCCGGCGGTCACGATGACGATTGGCCGCGAAGGGTCTGCGTACTCGAGCCCGAGCTCCCGGAGCTTCTCGGCGGAGACGTTCTCGCTCGTCGGAATGCGCGCTGCCGCGAAATCGGTCGCGGGCCGGAAGTCGATCACCCTCAGGCTCCACGGCTCGTCGATCAGTAGCTTCGCGAGCTCTTCGCTGGGAATGCTCGTCATCGGCCGCGCGTCGCGCGCGTCGCTACGTTGCGGTAAAGCGAGAAGAACGACCCCGAGCGCCGCGAGGGTGAGGAACGTGGCAAATGCGAAGCGACGCGGCCTGGATTCGTATGCCGTGCGCGGCGGCTCCTCCCCGGCTCGTCGCCGGCGCACGATCGCCTCCACCTTCTCGCTGCCGATGAATGCGCCGATCGCCATCAGGACGACCGCAACCCCAACGACCGGGGCCGGCACGCCGATCAATTCGTGGATGAAGGCGGGGCCGAGCTCACCGCTCGTGTGGAACTTCGCGACTGCGGGGATCTCGAGCAGCAGGTTGTAGACGAACGAGCCGCTCACGACTCCGGCAAAGGCGACCATGCCGTCGACGTTGCCCGAGCCGGCCGACACGATCGCCGTTCCCGGGCAGTAGCCGCTCACGATGAAGCCGGCGCCGAGCACGAAGCCGCCGATCAGCATCGGCCAGATCCAGGTCCAGCTCGCGATCGACTGCGAGATCGCGGGTAGATCCGTCAAGCCGAGCCCCGCGACGACCAGCAGGCCGCCCATCGCGGTGACGATGGCGCTGAACATGACCTTCAGCACCGTCATGTCGGTGAGATAGAACTGCGCGGCGAGCTTCGTCGCGCGGCCGAAGCCAGCGCGCTCGAGCACGAATCCGAACACGAAGCCGAGCACGACGCCGACGATCAGGCCGAGCTCGCGCTGCGAAAGGCTGAGAGCCTCGAACGGGAAGCTCATCGCCATTGCCTCCTGAGGAAGAAGGCGAACGCGTAGCCGCCCGCGAACACCGAGATCATGAAGATCCACGCGCCGACGGAGAGCACGGCGCCTCCACCGAGCGCCTGGCCCGACGTGCAACCTCGCGCGGCGCGCGCAGCGAGTCCCATCAGCATTCCGCCGGCGAACGCGAACGCGAGCCGCTGCGTCACCCCGACTCCCGCGCCGCGGATCACGCCGAAGCGGAAACGCCCCGCGGAGTAGGCGCCGACCATTCCGCCGAGGAGCACGCCGAGAACCTCGAACACCAGCCAGTCGTCGAGCACGCCGCGGCCCTCGTGAGCGAGCGCAGTCATCGAGGCATTTGCATCGACCACCGATGGCGCGATCACCTGCGCCGCGGCGATCGAGAGCCGGTTCGCCGCGCCGGAGGCACCGAGGCTGCGCCCCATCACCAGGAAGCTCGCCAGCAGCGCGAGCCCCAGCATGACGCCTGCAACGTAGGGATTCCAGAATCGCTCGGAGCGTTCCATCACGATGTCCTAGACCAGAAAGTAGAGGTTAGGCTCCGTCCCCTCCTCGGGGCGCAGGAGCTTCGGCGGGTTCTCGTGGAGCAACTTCGCGATCTCACTCGCCGGGTCGTTGAGGTCGCCGAACGCGAGTGCCTTCGTTGGACAGCCCTCGACGCATGCCGTGCTCGCGCCCTTGTCGATTCGATGCATGCAAAACGTGCACTTGTCGACGTAGCCGTCGGGGTGCACGTAGCGCGCCTCGTACGGACACGCGGCGATGCACGCCTTGCAGCCGGTGCACAGCGAGCGGTCGACCTGCACGGTCCCGCCCTTCGCGTAGTGGCTCGCGCCCGTCGGGCAGTTCGTCACGCAGGGAGCGTTCGAGCAGTGCATGCAGCGCTCCGAACGGATCTCCATCGACAGGTGCGGGAACTCGCCCTTCGTCTCCGTCACGATCCAGTCGCGGTACCCGTTCAGCGGCACGCCGTTCTCGGCCTTGCACGCCAGCACGCAGGTCTGGCAGCCGACGCAGCGGCGCGTGTCCATCACCATCGCGTAGCGCTTGCGGAAGTTCTTCAGGAGCATCTCAGGCCTCCGCTCGCGAGATCCGGACGAAGTTCACGTTCATCCCCGTTCCGCCCATGACCGGGTCGACCTTGTAACGGGTCGTCAGCGCGCTGTCCGAGGCCCCGCGGTTGCGCGTGAACGTCAGCCCTTTCGCCTTGTGCCCGAAACCGTGGACGAGGTAGACCGCGTCGCCGCGGATCCGCTCCGTGACCTTTGCCTTCACCGGACCGCTCACCACGCCATCCTGGTTCTGAAGCATCACGTAGTCGCCCGATTTCAGCGGTTGCCCCTCGAAGCCTTCCAGCGATCGCGCCGCCTTCGTGTTGATCCAGACCTCGTTCTCGCTCATCAGCGCGCCGAGCTCACGGTTGTTCGTCGTGCGGCCAAAGGTGTGCATCGGCGCGCGTCCCGAAAGAAGCCGGAACATGCCGGGCGGAGCCTCATCCGGAGGCGTGAAGTTAGGCAGCGGATCGAAGCCCGCGTCGGCGAGCTGCTGGCTGTAGAGCTCGATCTTCTCGCTGTCGGTGCCGAAGTAGAGCTCGGCGCCCTCCTCCTCGCAGACCGGAACTGCCTCGCCCCTGACCACGCCGTCACGCAGCGCCGCCTCGACGTCGTAGCCGCTCTCCTCCAAACGCCAGCGGATGTTCTCTTCCCCGTCCTTCCACGGAAAGAGCTCGGAAAGCCCGAGCCGGTTCGCGAGCTGCTTCGCGATCCACCAGCCGGGCTTCGACTCGTACATCGGCTCGACTGCCGGCTGGCGCACGGCGACGAACGGCTCCTTGTAGCTTGCGGCCCACAAGTCATCGTGCCGCTCCAGGTAGGTCGACTCCGGCAGGACGATGTCGGCCCAGCCGACGATCTCCGCGGGAAGCACGTCGATCGCCACGAGGAGGTCGAGTTTCTGGATCGCCGCCGCGGTCTGCCTCGGGTTCGGAAGCGCCTGAATGAGATTCGTGCCGTAGACCATCCAGCCTTTGACACCGTACGGCGCGGCGCTGACGGTCGCGTCGCAGACGCCCGAAGCGAGCAGCTCGCCCGCCATCGGATAGTGGTCGGCCGACGGCTTGTCGGCAGAGTCGGCCATTCCGCGTCCCGCCGAATACGGCGGGTACTTCCGCAGCCCCATCGACGACGGAAGCAGGTAGCCACCTCTGCGACCCCAGCTTCCGAGCAGCGCGGCGAGGATGGCGACGCAGCGAACCCTCTGCGTGTCGTCGCCGTACCAGGTTACGTGGCGCCCCGGGTGAACGAGCGACGAGGGGCGAAAGGCGGCGATGAAACGCGCCGTCTCTCGAATGAGAGAGGGATCGAGTCCGGTGATCGGGTAGGCCCACTCGGGAGTCTTGTCGGCAACGTGCTGTTCGAGCTCCGCGAGGCCGGTCGCATGCTCCGCGAGGTAGTCGACGTCGTAGCGTTTCTCGGTGACGATCACGTTCATCCACGCGAGCAGCAGTGCGATATCGGTTCCCGGCTTGATCGGCAGCCAGTACTTCGACTTGCTCGCCGCAACCGAGTAACGGGGGTCGACGACGACGAGCTGGGCGCCGGACCCGATCGCGTCGGCGAACTCCTGCACCTGCGTGTTGTGCATGTTCTCGCCCAGGTGGGAGCCGATCAGAGTGATGCAGCGGGCGTTGCGGATGTCGATCGCCTCGGGCGATCCGACTCCCTGACCATAGGTGAGCTCGAACGCCGCCTCGCGCGGGCCGCGGCATTGCGCATAGGAC
>JAMPYE010000198.1 GCA_023700825.1 Thermoanaerobaculia bacterium
CCGACGAACTGCAGAATCGCACGACCTACATGGTCGTCCGGCTCGAACCGGGCGCCGACGCGGTCGCGGTGAAGAGCGAGCTCGCGCGCCTTCTCCCCTACAACGACGTCTACACGCGCGACGAGTGGGCCGCGCAGTCGAAGCGCTACTGGGTCGAGTCTACGGGGCTCGGGCTCAACATGTACCTCACCGTCTTCCTCGGCTGCCTCGTCGGCATCGTCGTCGTCGCGCAGACTCTTTACGCGTCGACCATGGAGCACATCCGCGAGTTTGGCACGGTGAAGGCGATCGGCGGCTCCAACGCCGACATCTACTCCATCCTCATCAAGCAGGCGTCGATCGCCGCGGTGGTCGGCTTCGTCCTCGGCGCCGCGATGGCCTACGCGATGCGTCCCGCCATCGCGAGCATCAACCTGAAACTGATCATCACCCCCGAGCTCGCCGTCGCCGTCTTCGTCGGATCGATCGCGATGTGCCTCGCGTCGGCGCTCGTGTCGTTCCGCAAGGTGGCGTCGATCGATCCGGCGCTCGTATTCAGAGGATGAGGCAGGCGAAAGGCGATAGGCGAAAGGCGAGAGCAGGCGGGCCAAAGGCCAGAGGCCAGAGGCCAAGGCAGGCAAGAGGCAACAGCCGAAGAGAAGAGAGTCGATTCCGGCGTAACGCCGGCGGGCGTCGTGAGCTCCCGGTTGCTCATCGCCTCTCGCCTTTCGCCTTTCGCCTCCACGAGGAGATCAAGAAATGAACGGTAAACAGAATGGAGCTGTCCTCAACGCGCGGGAGATCCGCAAGCGCTTCACCGAAGGGAAGCAGACGGTCGACGTGCTGCACGGGGTCGACCTCACGCTGAACCGCGGCGAGATCGTCGCGCTCGAGGGGCCCTCGGGATCCGGCAAGACGACGCTCCTCTCGATTCTCGGCTGCATCCTCACGCCGAGCTCGGGCGAGATCACGATCGAAGGCGAGGCGGTCGACATCGCGCGCCCGGCGTCGCTCCCCTCCGTGCGCAAGCGCTCGATCGGCTTCGTCTTTCAGCAATTCAACCTCTTTCCCGCGCTCACCGCGCTCGAGAACGTCGAGTACGCGCTGAACATCAAGGGGATCAAGGGACGCGACGCGACCGACGAGGCGACGCGGGTGCTCGACGAGGTCGGGTTAGGCGAGCGGATGAACTTCCTGCCGCGCGATCTTTCGGGAGGGCAGAAGCAGCGCGTCGCGATCGCACGCGCCCTCGCGGGACGCTCTCCGATCCTCCTCGCCGACGAGCCGACGGCGAACCTCGACTCGCAGATGGGGCGGCAGATCCTCGACCTCTTCCGCGACCTCGCGATCAAGGAGAACCGAGCGCTGCTCATCGTCACGCACGACCCGAAAGTCCGCGCGATCTGCGACCGGGTCATCGAGATCCAGGACGGAAGGTTGGCGGCGTGATGACGCACCATACCGCCTGCCTATGTGGCGCAGGCACTCCTGCCTGCGCGTCGCCGAAGGCGACCCCATCATCGCAACGCTTCCGCGAATCACGGCGGCGCTTCGCGCCGCGCGCAGACAGGAGTGTCTGCGCCACATCACTTCTCGAAACACGAAACCAAAGCTGATCGAGGCACTGTCATGAAGAGCACCGTCACCAACATCCTCCGCATCGCGATCCCGGTCGCGCTCATCATCCTGACCATCGTGCTCGTCCGCTCGCATCACGCGGGCGCCGAGACACCAACGCCGGCTCCCGTCACGGCCGCCGCCGATGCGCGCCCGGTGCTCGCCGAAGGGCGCGTCTCCGCCTACCCGGGCGCGGAGGTGGTCGTGGGCAGCGATGCCGCGGGCTCGATCGTCACGATGCTGGTCGCCGAGCGCGACGTCGTTCGCAAGGGGCAGTTGATCGCCGAGATCCGCTCGGACGACGTCGCGGCCGCGCTTGCCGAGGCAAAGGCGCGGGTCGTCGAGGCCGATGCCGACATTCGCCTCTTCGAGACGGAAGCTGCGCGCGCGAAGCATCTCTGGGAAGAGGAAGTCGGCAGCCGCCAGGCGTACGACCGCGCGCTGCGCGACATCGACGGAGCGAAGGCGCGCCGCGCGACGGCCGACGCGACGGTCGGGCGCCTCGCCGCAACGCTCGACAAGACGCGCGTCGTTTCACCCATCGACGGCATGGTGATCGATCGGAGCGTCGACCGTGGCGAGACGGTGGAGACGGGCGACGCGATCGTGACGATCGCGAACCTCGACCGGCTTCGCGTCGACGCCGAGGTCGACGAGTTCGACATCGCGCGCATCGAGCAGGGTGCGAGCGTGGAGATCACCGCCGACGGCTTCGACGGTGAAGCGTGGGCGGGTCACGTCGAGGAGATCCCCGACTCGGTCGTCGGCCGCAAACTCAAGCCCGAAGACCCCGGCCGCCTCTCCGACGGCCGCGTGCTTCTCGTCAAAGTCGCCTTCGACGAGAAGCCGCCACTCAAGTTAGGGCAGAAGGTAGACGTGAAGATCAGGCGGGAGGCGACAGGCGAGAGGCGATGAGCGGACGAGACCTTGGTGGCGTGATCGAACGACCGCGCCCGGCCACGAAGGTCGAGCGCACGAGTTGTCGTCCTTCGCTTCGCTCAGGACGACAACTCGGCCGTTCGTCGCGCGGTCCTTCGTGTTGCGCCACACGCTCCAGCGTCTTTTCTCAGGTGCCGCTCGAAATGACCTCTGCTCTTCAGCGCTTCGCCACCTTCACCGAGGCGATCAGTCGCACGTCCCCGCCCTGATTCCCTTCGACGAGGCGGAACGGCACGATGTCGAGTTGCGGTTCGGCGTTCAGGCCTTCCGAGCGAAGGATGACGACGAGCCCGCGACTCACCCCCATCGGGCCGGACGCGAAGTAGTTCACGCCGATCGAGTACGTTCCCGCCGTCAGCTTGTCGGTTCGAACGACCTCGGGGCCGAGCCCCTGCGTGACGTCTCCGTAGAGCGTCAGCCCCGACGAGGTCGCGGGCTTGCTGTAGAAGCAATGGTCTCCCTTCGGCCCGACGACGTGGAGGTCGACGTCGTTCGCGTCGGTCTCCCAGGCCATGGTGATACGAAGCGCGTCGCGATGCTCGAGGTCGACGCCTCGCTCCCGCGCCCGCTGCGCGATGGCGCCGCTCGCCTTCGGCTCGGCTGCGATCCACGAGCGGTAAACGTATCCGAGCTCCTCGGAGAGAACCGTGTGGACGTCGCCGTACCACTGAGCGAACCGTCGCGTCATCGCGCTCTCGAGCACGCTCGCGGCCGCCTCGTATTTCTTCTGCTTCCAGTAGAGCAACGCGAGGTTTCGATGCGGGTTCACGCGATCGGGGCGCATCTCGACCGCCTTCACGAGCGGCGCCTCGGCGAGCTCGGCGCCGCCGGCGCGCAGCAGGAGCAGCCCCGCGCGTTGCAGAAGCTCGGGACGCGAGGCGGCGACCTCGATGATCGATGCGAACGCTCGCCTCGCCTGTTCCCCGTTTCCGAGCGCGGACTCCGCCTCCCCCAGCATCTCGTAGACCTGCGGATTCTCCGGATCGTACGGCTGCCACTGAATCGCGAGCTTGCGAAGGGCGCGCCACTCTCCCAGCGCGAAGAGCAGCTCGCTCAGTGAGGTGTAGTCAGGCCGTTCGGACGGGTTGCGACGAATCCTCTCCTCGAGCTTCTTTCTCTCGCCGCTGTCCACGACGCGACCGCGAATCCAGTCGACCTCTTCCGGAGGATCAGGAGCGACTGCCGCCGAGCGGCCAGGCGCCCGGCTCGCCGGACCCTGGATCGTCGTTTGAATCTGTGTCGTCTCGAGCACCGAAGGCGCGGCCGCGGTCACCGTGATCGCCTCCGCGACTCCACCAGGAGGAGGCGGGGCGTCGACCCCCGCAACGCTTTCCTCTACCGCATCGCGAGACAGGCCGTCACCGATCTCCTCGTCGAGAACCGCTCCATCGACGAGCCCTGCCGAGCCAGCGACATCTCCTGGCCGCTCCCCGTCGGGCAGTGACGCGGCACCCACCGTGATCATTTCCGCGACCGCAGAGATCTGCAGCGTGAAATCGACCGTGGTGTTCTGCTCCGGGCGAACGACCGCCTGCTTCGAGCTCGAGTTCATGCCGCTCATCTCGCCGAAGATGACGTAGTTACCGGGCGGCACCGCGGCCCTGTACCTGCCGTTCACGTCCGACACGACAGTGGTCGTGAATGGCTCTCCGGAAATCCGGAGTGTGGCGCCGGGGAGCGGCTGTCCTTCGTGGTGAACCGTTCCGGAAATCGTTCCATCAGGCCTCGCCGGCGGCACCACCGTGCGGCGGCTCGAGAGCAGGGCGTCGAGCCGATTCGCGTCGCCGCGCCGGAGCGTGATCCGCTCGAAACGGAGGCCGGCCGAAGCCGCCTCGAAGCGCACGGTGTAATCGCCGGATGGAAGATTGTCGATCCTGTACGAACCGTCGGCAGCGGAAACGGCCTCACGGGAGCCACTGATCGGCGTCCCGCTGACTCGGATCTGCGCCCCGGCGACTGGTCCCGAGGCTCCGCGCACGACGCCGGTGAGCTCGAGATCCGCGCGAGCCATCTCGACTTCGCTGACCGGGGCCGGCGAGGGCGCCCGCTCTCCCGCGCGCGCAAGCTTCTCGACACCGGAAGCACCAATCGACAGGATCGACGTGAGCGCGCGTCGATCGATGTTGAAGCGCTGGTAGTCCTCTTCCGACTCGAGCACGAGGAGCGTCGTCTCCGGGATGAGAACGCGCTGCTGCATGCTGATCGAGACGCGCTCGCGCGCGATCGCGTTTCGAATCGCGGCATCGCGCTCGCCCACCTCACGAGTCTTGAGGTAGTCGAGATAGGCGCGCCACGCCTCGCGCTCGAGGAGCAGATCGAATCCCGTGGAAGTGAGCAGCGACGGCTTCGCCGACGCAATCTCCGCTTGTGCATCCCTAACCGTTAGACGTGGCTGGCGTCCCGAGGCGAGCTTCGCGAGAATGAAGACCTCGGTGCCCGGCCGCACGTCGTGGAGTGTCGACGGGAAGACCCACTCCGCGGCCTCGTCCGCCACCGTGAGCACCGCGCCGAGCGGCGCGCGAAGATCGGCGGCGGCACGCCGCGCCGCCTCGAGGAACGATTCCGACAGCGGGATCGGGATCACGCGACCGCGGCCCGTGGTGAGCTGGCGCAGCAGCTGCGACTGCCGCTGTCCGATGACGACGGCATCGATTCGCGAGGACGAGCCGCGGGCGCGGCCGAGCAGCGAGACGTCCCCGGTATCGCCGAGTGTCGCGACGCCATCGGTGACGAGAACGAACTGCGTCCCCGACGACACCTTCGACCGTTCGGCGATGTCGTCGAGAACGAGCCCGAGGTCCGTGCCGCCGAGGAAGAGGCGCGCCGCCAGGAGCTTCCCGATCTCCCTCGCCACGGAGTCCGCGGTACCGCGCGCGAGCGCACGGACGCCGTTGTCGAATGCCACGACCTCGAGCTCCTGCTCCCGCGGGAGACTGCTCAGAAGAGCCTCGATTGCCTCGATCCTGTGCGCGGACGACACGGCGGCAGAGGCCGAGGTGTCGACGTAGACGACCATCGGATGAGGAGCAGCGGGAATCGCGCCCGCATCGGGAACTCGAATCGACGCGATGTAGAAGCGCTCGGAGCGCGCGATCGCGACGGGAGCCGTGGCGGGCACGTCCCAGCTGATCTCGAGATCGCGCTCGGGAGTGTAGTCACGTTCGTCGAGCGAGACGACATCGGTCGTCTGCACCTGCTCGCGCCTGACTCCTTTGATTCCGCTCGAGCTCTCTGCGTTTCCCTCGCCTGGAAGCGGGGCGAGCGTGGCGCGGAACGAGAGGCGCCCGACGTCACGCAACCCGCGAATCGGAAAGCTCCAGCTGCGCCGCCCGCCGACTGCCGGAAGCAGTTCGCTGTACGACAGCAAAATCCGGACCTCGGCCTCGGGATCGATCGGAAAAATCCGCGCGCTGAAGCGGTTGCCCTGGTCCTGCTCGAGCAGCGCCGGGTCGCGCATCTGGTGGAGGAACTGCTCGTAGACCTGGTTCGCGCGAAGACGCTCGACGACTTCACCTTCCATCAGCCGGCCGTTCACCTCCTTGGCGAAGCGGCTGATTGCCGCGGTCGCGGGAAGGGCGATGTCGAAGCGCCCTTCGATCCTGCGCCGCTGTGGATTGCGAAAGATGATCTCGATCTCCGTCAGCGAGAGCGGCCCGCTGATCGCCGCCCGCACGGTGAGCAGCTCGATCGTGAGCCCCTGACCGTCGGGATCGGCGAGGGAGAGCGGGAGCGCGCCGGCCGGCGGCGGCTGCGGCGAACGCGTCACTTTCTGCTGCGCCTGGAGCGTTAAGCCGGCAAGTGCCGACACCACGAATACGACGACAGCTCCCACCACGTTCGTGCGCCGCATCCCACACCTCCGTGAGCGTTCCATCCGAACACCCTGTCCCATTGGATGTCCACGAAACGTGCCAGAAAACCGAAAATCGTACAAATCGTGCGTTCAGCACTCCAGACAGCTCGTTTCGTCGAGCGTGCGAGCGATGCGCGTCCATGACGGAATCCACCATTCCGTGAAATGGCGTGCAGAAAAATGGAAGCTGTGCCTGCGGGATCGGTGGCGCGTGACGCTTCGAGGCGGAGGGTTTTCAGGAATGTCACGAACGCCGCGATCGACCTGACCCGCAGCCGTCACTCATTCGCGCGAGCCAGAAGGTCGCCTAACGCGTCGAGCCGCTCGCCCCAGTACGCTTTCAACCGCGTCGCGTCTTCCTTCGTCGCGAGTTTCGTGTGCTGCACCTGCACGCTGCTCTTCGCGTCGCCTTTCGACGTGAACCAGAGCTCGACGGAGGTCCCGTCCCCCCAGGTGATGCGCATCGACCGCTCCGCCGTCGCCTTGCGCACGGAGAGCTTCGCGTCGGGAAGCCAGCGTGCGCGCTTCTTCGCGTCGGCCCACGCTGCGTAGAGCGCGGCAAGCGGAACCGGGTAGGTGCGGCTCTTCGCGGCCTCCCACGCTCCGGCGCGGCGCTGGCCGATCGCGCGCAGGCCGCGGATCCGCTCGTAGCCGACGGTCACGGTCTGGCCCCACCAGTCGCCGGCGCCGAACTCGTCGTGGACTCGCCGCGCGATGTCGCGGTGTGACATCGTCGCCGCGCCGATCGCGTCGAGCTCGCGCACCCACTCGCCCCAGTCGCGGCCCGTCTTCGCCTTGACCGCATCATCGCTCATGCCGGCGAGCGTCGCGTACTCCGGCGCGGCTGGCGTGACGGCCTTCTTCGGTTTCTCTCGTATCGTCTGGAGCCTGGCAGTCGTGTACGCCTCGCCCGTCTTCTGCATGCGCGCACGAACGACGCGCTTGAGGTCTTTCTGCTTCGTCATCGCGAACTCTCCTTCGTCTCGAGCCATGGGCGTCACTCCCCAGCAGTCATGCCCGCGGCGAATCGAAGGCTTCGCTCGACCGATCCGGGAGTATGCCCCCCTTTGCCTCGCGTCGGGCCTTCGCTGGGGAAAGGCCTCTGAGGTTCGGCGCGGATCAGGCGCCGTAAACCAATGTAGGACGCGATGGAGGGGATGGCAAGAGAGGGGCGCGACGCAGGTCAAAGGTCATAGGTCATAGGTCAAAGCAGGCAGCGATCAGCGCAGATTTCGCGTTTCGCGCGAGTCGGCAAAGCGCCGGCGCACTCAGCGGGAGCCGCCTGCATGCCTTCTGCCTGCTATGACCTC
>JAMPYE010000199.1 GCA_023700825.1 Thermoanaerobaculia bacterium
CCGAAGAGCCCGGCGCTGAAGACGAGCTCCTGCGGCGAGGTGAGCGGCGAGGCGACCATGAACGCGACGATCGGCGCCCATGGGATGACCGACGCCATCATGCCGAGCACCACCGCGGTCGTGCCGCACGAGCAGAGCGGCGTCGCGACGCCCGCCGTCGTCGCGATGACGATCCCGGAGCCCCGCCGCCGCGAGAGAAACGCGCCGACCTTGCGCTGGTCGACCATCGTGCTCATCGCCGTCGCGATCACGATGCTCGCGAGCAGGAACGGCCAGTTGTGCGCGAAGGTCTGCCCCACGCTTTCGATCGTCGTCGAGATGAGCTCCGTGAATCCCGTCATACCTGCCTCCAGCGATGTTCTCGAAAGGGAGACGGGTTCGCCGGAAAAAGGACGCAAACCGGCGTACTACGACGCACGGACCGGGTGGTAGGATCGTCTTCGGCGACGATGCACGAGACCGATCGCGCGGCACGAACCGAAGACGTCTGGCGGCGCTTCAGCACGCGGCTCGCCGGCTTCCTGCGCTCTCGGCTCCCCGACCAGGCCCTCGCCGACGACGTCCTGCAGGAGGTCTTCGTCAAGGTTCACGCCGGCATTCACACGCTGCGCGACGACGAGAGGATGCAGCCGTGGCTCTACCAGATCGCGCGCAATGCGATCGCCGACCACTTCCGCGCGAGGCCCGGCATCGTCCCGACCGACGGCATCGAGGCGGCCGCGGGCGTTGCCGTCGAGGAGCCCGCGCGCGAGGCCGAGCAGAAGCTCGCGGCCTCGCTCCTCGTATTCATCGACGACCTGCCCGAGCGTTACCGCGAAGCGATCCGCCTCACGGAGATCGACGGGCTCACGCAGGCCGAGCTGGCCACGCGGCTCGGCATCTCGCTGTCGGGCGCGAAAAGCCGCGTGCAGCGAGGTCGCGAAAAGCTGAAAGACCTCCTGCTCGACTGCTGCCACGTCGAAGTCGACCGTAACGGCAGCGTGACCGGCTACCGCGAGCGGGTCTGCTGCGACACGTGCGGCCCTCACGACGCGTGCGGGCCGAAACCGCGCGGGCGGTCGAGCTCGTAACCGGATCGCTGCCCCACCGGCGTGTCGATCGAATCTCTGTCACCTCGATTCGGTTTTCGACTCAGTGCTGGTAACGCGGGCGTCGTCCGATGGGGACGCGCCTGCCGAAGCGACGGAAGGAGAGCAATTCATGTCCACCGAACAGGGAACCGCCGGTCCCGATCTCACGGCGGGCGTGGCACTCGACGCACTGCCGATCGAAGGGAGTCTGGTCGGTCACGTCGGCGACGAGAACGTTCTCGTCGTACGCCGTGGAAACGAAGTGTTTGCGGTGACGAATCGCTGCTCGCATTACGGCGGGCCGCTGAGCGACGGATTGCTCGTCGACGACACTGTGCGTTGCCCCTGGCACCACGCATGCTTCAGCCTTCGAACCGGCGAAGCACTGGCGGCCCCGGCATTCCTGCCGATAGCCACATGGAGCGTCGCAATCGAACAGGGGCGGCTTTACGTGAGAAGTCCGCGTCCCGCACCCGCGCGCGCCCGCTCGACGCACGGCCCGGAGTCGGTCGTGATCGTCGGTGGAGGAGCCGCGGGGCACATGGCCGCGGAGACGCTGCGGAAAGAGGGTTACAGCGGCCCGGTCACGCTCGTGTCGGCCGATCCCTCGGCCCCGTACGACCGGCCCAACTTGTCGAAGGACTACCTTGCGGGCAGCGCGCCCGAGGAGTGGATTCCGCTGCGGGACGAAACGTTCTATCGAGAGAACGAGATCGAGTTGCGGCTCGACGCGCGCGTCGAGCGGATCGATCCGAGTCGAAAGTGCGTCATCCTCGCGGGAGGAGACGAGCTCGAGTTCGGCGCGCTGCTGCTCGCCACGGGATCGCAGCCCGTCCGATTGGACCTTCCGGGCGGGGAGCGCGTCGCCTACCTGCGCTCACTCGCTGACAGCAGGGCGATCATCGCGCGCGCCGCGGGAGCGGCGCGTGTCGTGGTCATCGGCGCGAGCTTCATCGGCCTCGAAGTCGCCGCGTCGCTGCGTGCGCGAGAGCTCGACGTCACCGTGACTGCACCCGACGCCGTACCTCTCGCGCGCACGTTCGGCGACGAGGTCGGCCGTTTCATTCGCTCGCTGCACGAAGATCACGGAGTCCGTTTCCGGCTCGGGGACCAGGTCACGAAGATCGGCGCGCGATCGGTGAAGCTCTCGAGTGGCGAAGAGCTGGCCGCGGATCTCGTCGTCGCTGGAATCGGAGTGCGACCTAACGTCGAGCTCGCGAAGGATTGTGGCGCGCAGCTCGACCGTGGAGTGGTCGTCGACGAGTTCCTGAAAACGTCGATTCCTGGCATCTTCGCGGCCGGAGACATCGCGCGTTGGCCTGACCCGCACAGCGGGGAGTCGATCCGCGTCGAGCACTGGGTGGTCGCCCAGCGGCAGGGACAAGTCGCGGCGCGGAACATGATGGGGCAGCGACAGAAGTTCGATGCAGTCCCGTTCTTCTGGAGCGCTCACTACGACGTCGTGCTCGCGTACGTCGGTCACGCCTCCAGTTGGGATCGTGCGGAGCTGACCGGTGACCTGGCAGCGCGCGATGCACGTGTCGACTACTTTCGCGACGGACGGCTGCTCGCGGTGGCGACGCTCTTCCGCGATCGCGAGAGCCTCGAGCTCGAGGCCGGGATGGAACGCCGAGTCCGCGAAGGCGGGTTCGCGAATCCGAGACCGTGACTTCCTCCAAAGGGCAGAACGGGCCCGCGTTCAACCGGCCTGGCGTGACGCCTCGATCGCTTCGAAGACATTCGCGACCAGCAGATCGCAGCGCGCGCCCAGGAACGTGAAGAGATTGGAGCGGGTGAGCCCCGCACGATCGAACAGCCCGGAACGGAGGCGCTCGCGTGCCCGGGAGAGCCGTGTCTTGACGACGTCCTCGCTCACCCCGAGGAGCTCCGCGGTCGTGGAGGTGTCGAGGCCCTCGACCTCACGCAGCATGAAGACCACGCGGTATTTCTCCGGAAGCGCGCCGATCTCCGCCTCGAGCGTCTCGCGAAGCTCCGAGTTCAGCACTTCCCGTTCCGGACTGATCGACGCCGGATCGGAAATCTCGCCGTCGCGTTCGTCGAGGTCATCGACGGGCGAGCGCTTTCGAAGGCGCGCGTACGCTTCGTAGACGGCGATCCGCGTGAGCCACGTCGCGACGCTCGACCGTCCGCCGAACTGCTCCAGGTGCGCGTAGGCGTTGATGTAGGCCTGCTGCACCACGTCCTCGGCTTCGTCGCGGTCGCGAAGAATGGCCAGTGCGGCGCGATAGAGCCGCTGATTGTGACGGCGCATCAGCACCTCGAACAGTGCAAGGTCACCCGCTACGACGCGAGCGACGATCTCCTCGTCCGCGAGCGGATGGCGCAACACCGATTCGAGCTCGAGCCTGACGATGTTCATCGGGTCCTCCCGGAAGCAAACCCCGCGTTCGTGCGAGTCCTTCCTCCCAATGGAGTCGCGAACGATCGATTGGTGACAAGAGCGAGAACGGTGTCACCAACCGGACGTCGCCGACTCTCTTCTCGCGGAGGTGAAACTCATGAACGAATCTCTGATCAAGCCGTACTGGGCGCTCCGCGTCGGGCTGGGCGCAAGCGCATTCCTCGCAGGCCTCGACAAGTTCTTCAACATCCTCGCGCACTGGGACATGTATCTCGGCCCGCTCGCCGGATCGCTGATTCCGGTCGATCCGGCGCTTCTCATGCGCGTATTTGGCGTCGTCGAGATGGCAGTCGGAGCCACCATTCTCTTTGGCGCGACGCGCGCCGGGGCCTGGGTCGCGGCGGCATGGCTTCTCGTCATCGCCGCAAACCTCGTCACGACAGGGAGCTTCTACGACGTCGCGGTGCGCGACGTGAACATGGCGATCGCGGCCATCGTGCTCGCACGCCTCGACGCGCTTCGCGTCCCGGTGCGCGAGCCGCTCGCCCTCAGAGCATCAGCCCGAGCCGCTTGACTACGTCGAGGAGATGACCGTGACCGAACTTCGCGCAATTGCTCAACCTCGCGTTGCATCAGCCGATGCAGAGCGCGCCGTCAAGATACTTCTCGAATACGTCGGCGAGGACCCTTCCCGCGACGGACTCCGAGACACTCCGTCGCGCGTGGTTCGCGCGTTGCGTGAGCTGACGTCGGGCTACGACTCCGATCCCGCGGAGATCCTCTCGCGAACGTTTGACGAGTCGAGCGACGAGCTGGTCCTGCTGCGGGGAATCGAGTTTCACTCGACCTGCGAGCACCACCTGCTCCCGTTTCATGGAACGGTGTCCGTCGGCTATCTACCCGGACGCGTCGTCGGCATCAGCAAGCTCGCGCGCCTGGTCGACTGCTTCGCACGAAGGCTGCAGATCCAGGAACGCATGACCAACCAGATCGCCCAGGCGGTCGAGGCCCATCTCGAGGCAAGAGGAACCGGAGTCATCGTCTCGGCGCGGCATCTCTGCATGGCCTGCCGAGGCGTGCGGAAGGAGTCGACCGTCATGGTCACCTCCGCGATGCTCGGCGGCCTGCGCACGGATGCCGCGTCACGAGCCGAGTTCCTCCGCCTAACGTCAATGCCTTGAAGGAGAACACCAATGAGAATGAATGAATGCAGAGGCCTCGGGCCTCTATCATTGCTCGTCTTGTCCCTGGCCTTGCCGGCCGCGGCGATCGAGAGCGTCTACGTGATTCCTGGCGCCGCCCACAGTCGCGGCGCTGGCGGGACCGAATGGATGACCGACCTCGTGCTCCAGAATCCCGGAGAGGCCGCGATCACGGTCGACATCGCCCTCGTGAGAAGTGGGGTGCCCGCCGAGGGTGTGCGCGGATTCGAGTCACTCGCGGCCGCAACTGTTGCTCCCGGAGAGACGCTGCTTCTCGAAGACCTGCTCGGCGACACCCTGGCGGACGAGGCCACCGGAGCGCTGATCCTCAGCGGCACGGCGCCTTTCACCGCGACGAGCCGCACCTACCTCGAGAGACCGGACGGAACGAGGGGTGCTGCGATTCACGTCGCGCGCGTTTTCGTCGACGAAAGCTCTCCGCGGGCGGCACTGCCGGGCGCACGGGTCGACGGACGCTACCGCACGAACGTCGGAATCTTCGCGATGGCCGATGGTGAGGGGCCGCTCGAGATCGAAGTGAGCGTTGGAGATGTCGTCGCACGGCGGCTCGTCACTCCGGCCGGAGAGGTCTCGCACGTGCAGTTTCCAATCGCTCCATTCGGAGGCAACGCCACGGCGACGGTCGAAGTCCGGATCACCGCGGGGCGTGGAGTCGCGACTGCGTACGCATCGGTCGTCGATAACGGGAGCGGCGACGCGAGCGTGATCGAGCCGTTTGCGCTCGAGTCCACGCCGGGCTCGAACGACGCGCGGCTCACCGTGGAGGAGCGAATTCGAACGATGTTAGGTCAAGGGGATCCGGGAGGTGAGCGATGAAGAACCAACGACTCTTTCTACGTGGACTGCTGGCTGGCCTGATGACCGGGCTCGGCCTCCTCTGGGCCGGGATGTCGACCGAAGCGGGGCTCGGCGACCGGCTGAGCCAGCGGATGCTCGACGCGAGAGTGGAGCGCGACGCGAGGGCAATGCTCACACGAGGGCGAGAGAGCTTCCGCAACGACACGTTTGGCGACGAGTCGTTCTGGAGCGGCCGTCTTCGCCTGCACGAGGCGATCGCTGGAGAGGCCAACGGAGGCGTCGGGCCAGGCGTGAGTCCCGCAACGGCGCTCGCGGTCGGGCTGAAAGTCGACGCCGAGGCCCTGCCCGACGCGCTGAAGGCGAAGATCGCACGAGGCGAGGTTGACCTCCAATCACCCGCGACCACGATTGCTCTGCTGTCGCTGGACGCAGTCGTGGGGGTGAAGGGAACCGTCGGAGAAGACGGAAGGCTCGAGGCCGTCGGCATCACATGCGCCGCGTGCCATTCGACCGTCGATGACAGTTTCGCACCGGGAATCGGGCGCAGGCTCGACGGCTGGGCGAATCGCGACCTCAACGTCGGCGCCATTATCGGCCTCGCCCCCGACCTGACCGCCTTCACCTCGCACCTCGGGGCCGACGAAGCGACCGTGCGTCAGGTGCTCGCGAGCTGGGGACCGGGAAAGTTCGATGCCGCACTGCTCCTCGACGGAAAGGCGTTCCGGCCGGACGGAAAATCGGGAGCGACACTGATACCTCCGGCCTACGGGCTCGCGGGCGTGAATCTGCACACTTCGACCGGCTGGGGTTCGGTGACGCATTGGAACGCCTTCGTCGCGAATCTCGAGATGAACGGCAAGGGGAACTTCTACGACCCGCGGCTCGACGATCCCGTGAAGTTCCCTCTCGCGGCCCGGAGCCGGATGGGCCACGTGCGGACTGATGACGATCGCGTCACGCCTGCGCTGGCGGACCTTCAGTTCTATCAGCTCGCACTCGCGGCGCCGCGCCCCCCCGAGGGCTCCTTCGACGAGGCAGCGGCGGGACGAGGCGAGGTCCTGTTTGCAGGCAAAGCCGATTGCGCGCGCTGCCACGTCGCGCCGATCTACACCGATCCCGGCTGGAACATGCATCGTGCGGACGAGATCGGCATCGACGATTTCCAGTCGAGCCGCGCTCCCGACGACGCATATCGCACCACCCCGCTTCGCGGCCTGTGGGCGCATCAGAAAGGGGGCTTCTATCACGACGGTCGATTCGCGACCCTCGATGATGTCGTCAACCACTACGACATGTTCTTCCGACTCGATCTCGCTGAGAATGAGAAGCGGGACCTCGTGGAGTTCCTGAAGTCGCTCTAGAGGGCGCTCGTGCAGAGTAAGGCGGAGGGGGATCGACTCGCGATCCCTCTCCGCCAGCCTTCCGCGCCAAGAACCACGCCGGCATTCAGCGCGGATTCTGCAGAAACACCACGTAGCCGCGGAACGATGGATGCTCCGCAAGGTTAGGCGGCGGGGTCCACTCGCCGCCTTGCAGCAGGCCGACGCGGAACGGAATGGTCAGCCCACCGACGCGCGCGAGGTAGCGCTCGTAGCCGGGAATGACTCGCCGGCCCTGGTAGATCTGCAGCACGACTTCGTCGACGACTCCCTCGAGCGCGCGCAGATCGTCGGGGTCGCCGTTCGCGCTCCAGTCGAGGAGGCCAGTGATGCCGAGACGGTAGCGCGACGGCAACCGCGCGCGCAGATCGCGCAGGAAGAGGCCGTACTCGACGAGGTGACGCGTGCCGGCGTCGAAATCGATCTGCACGCCGACCAGCCGGTTCCCCGCCGCGCGCCAGCGTTCGATCTGCGCCAGGAGCTGTGCGTGGATGCGCGGGGTCCAGCGCAGCGTCTCGACGCGGTAGACGATCCAGACATCCGCGTCGGCGATTCGCGGCGTCGCCGCGCGCTGCGCGACCAGTCGCGGCTCCGGAGCCCCCTCGATTTCCCCCTGCAGCACGTAGACCGTCTTCGCTCGCGCGAGCAGCGGCTGCGGCTCGACACCAGCCCACAACCAGAAGGCGTCGTAACGCGCGGCGTCGACGACATCCGCGGCGAAGCTCCGCGGCGCCGGCCACCCAGCCAGTACGACGATCAGCAACGCGATGAAACGCGACATTCGGTCACCAGTAATACTGAAGATCCTTCGCCCACTGCGACTCAGGATAGCGGCGCTTGAGCTCTTTGAA
>JAMPYE010000200.1 GCA_023700825.1 Thermoanaerobaculia bacterium
CGAGCTCGCGGATATCGGGACGGAGCCGCTGGATCTCCCGATGTTGCCGCTCGTCGAGCCCGTAGACTCCGATGTGAACCCGCTGGCGGGTCTCGGGGAAGTACGTCTCTACCTCCTCGGAAACGAAGAAGTCGTCGAGATCGGGGTACTTGTTCAGCAGGTAGAGCGCGCCGTCGATGGAGTCGTGATCCGAGAGCGTCACGTAGGTCATGCCGCGCTGCTTGGCCGTGCGGTAGACACCTTCGGGCTCGCTGTAGCAGTCGCGCGTGTTCGCGCGGCGGAAGTATTTGAAGACCGAGTAGCGGCTATGGCAGTGGAGATCGACTCGCTTCGCCCGCGGATCCTCGAGCGGATCCTGCGGGCGCACAGTAAGTGCGTCGCGCTCGGGATCCCAGAGTCGGTTGCCGCCTGATTCCGCCATTGCCTACAATTCCGTCACCCGCGCGCGGGTTACGATCAGTATAAGCTGTCTCACATACAGGCTGATGAGTCCGACGAAGTCCGACGACCTGCGCCCGCCCGAGGGCATTCCCGAGGGACTCGACCGAGTCCCGGTGATCCCGCTGTCGTCAGCAGTGCTCTTTCCGGGGAGTGTCCTCTCTCTGCAAGTGGCGACCAGCAAGAGTCTCGAGGCGCTGCGCTCGCTCGCTGAGGGAGAGACACTGGTCGGGGCGTTCGTGCAGTCGCGAGGCGACAACGACGCTCCGCGCCCTGGCGATCTTTGTCGCACGGGCGTGCTTGCGACCGTGGTACAGAAACTCGCGATCGCTCCGGGCCGGGTTCAACTCTTCCTCCAGGGAAGGGCGCGCATTCGCGCGGACGAGTTCATCCAGGCGGGACCGCTTCTCGAGGCCCGCGTGTGGCTTGCTCCGCGGGTGGAGCCTCCCGACGCGGAGACCGCGACGAGGCTGGTGGAGAAGGCCGGCTATCTGTTCGAGAAGCTCGTCGAGAGCGATGCACGGTACGGCTCGGAACTGGTCGGCGTCATCCGGTCCAACCTCGCCTCGGGCGCAGAGATCGTGGCCGACCTGCTCTCCACGTCCATCCACGCGAACGTGGAAGAGAAGCAGTCGCTGCTCGAGGCGCTCGACCCGCTGGAACGTCTCGAAAAGGTCATCCGGCTGATGCAGAAGGATCTCAGCCGCGCCGTGATCGATCGCGACGTCGAGAGGCAGACGCAGCTCTCGATCAATCGCCGCGAGCGTGAACGATACCTGCGCGAGCAACTGCGGGTGATCCAGGACGAGCTCGGCGACACGCCGCTCGAAAACGAGGTCGACAGCTACGTCGAGAGAATCGACAAGCTCCCGCTCGAGGACGATCAGCGCCTGCAGCTGCGCCGGGAAATCCAGCGTCTCTCCCTGCTCTCGCCCGGCTCGTCCGACTACGCGGTGATTCGCGGACATCTCGACACCGTGCTCCAGATGCCGTGGACCGAGTCGACCGAGGACCAGCTGGACGTGGAGCGCGCAGCACAGCTTCTCGAAACGAACCACCACGGGCTTCGCGAGGTGAAGGACCGGGTGCTCGAGTTCCTCTCGGTGCTCAAGCTCAAGGGCGACCTCAAAGGGCCGATCCTCTGCTTCGTCGGGCCTCCGGGCGTGGGCAAGACTTCTCTCGGCAAGTCGATCGCCGGCGCGCTGGGACGAAAATTCGTGCGGCTCTCCGTGGGTGGAGTCACGGACGAGTCCGAGATCCGCGGACACCGCAAGACGTATGTTGGCGCGATGCCGGGGAAGCTCGTGCACAGCTACATCCAGGTGGGCACGCACAACCCGCTCGTCATGATCGACGAGATCGACAAGATCGGAAAGGACTTCCGGGGGGACCCGGCATCGGCCCTTCTCGAGGTGCTCGACCCGCAGCAGAACAGCAGCTTCACTGATCGGTATCTCGAGGTTCCGTTCGACCTCTCGCGCACGCTGTTCATCACGACGGCAAACGTGCTCGACGACATCCCTCCCGCGCTTCGCGACCGCCTGGAGGTCATCCGGCTCGCGGGCTACGACGAGACCGAGAAGCTCCAGATTGCGAAGCGACACCTGATGCCGGCGATTCTCGCCGATCACGGGCTCACGCCGGCGTACCTGGAGATCGACGACGAGGCGATGTCGTCGATCATCCGCGACTACACTGCCGAGGCCGGGGTTCGGGAGCTCACGCGAAGAATCGCTTCGATCGTCCGAAAGGTGGCGAGGAGGATCGTTACGGAGGGGCTCGTGAGCGAGTCGGTGACGAAGGCGAACCTGGCTTCGTATCTCGGCATGGCCACGTTCGAGCACGAGTTCGCTGGCCGCGCGCCCGAGATCGGCGTCGCGACCGGTCTCGCCTGGACGTCGGTCGGCGGCGAGATCATGTTCATCGAGGCGACCCGGATGAAGGGATCTGGAAAAACGACCGTGACCGGGCATCTCGGCGAGGTGATGCGCGAGAGCGTTCAGGCGGCGTATTCGTACGTGAGATCGCGAGCCGGGGAGCTTGGAATCGACGAGACGGTCTTCACTGGGCATGACATCCACATTCATTTTCCCGCGGGGGCGATCCAGAAAGACGGCCCCTCCGCGGGCGTCGCCATCGCGACGGCGATCGCGTCGGTGATGGCGGGCAGGCCGATCCGGCACGACGTCGCGATGACCGGCGAAATAACGCTGCGCGGCAAGGTGCTCTCGATCGGCGGAGTGAAGGAGAAGCTGATCGCGGCCAGCCGCGCGCACATTCGGCGAGTCGTCGTGCCGATGGGCAACCGCAAAGATCTCACGGAACTTCACGGCGAGGTGAGGCGCGGTCTCGACATCGTTTTCGCCGAGCGTGTCGAGGACGCGTGGTGCGAGGCCCTGATGCCTGCGGCGGAAGCCGGCAGCGGACGCGTCAAGCCGCGCCGCGCGGGCGCGAACGCGAATACAGCCGAGGAGCGGCGCGCATCGCGATGATACTTCGGGGCTGCGTTTTCAACCTCGCGTTCGTGTGCCTGCTCGCCGTGGCATTCGGCGGCAGCTCGTACTTCTGGTTCAAGTTCTGGGTGCGCGGAAAGTCGATTCCTACACCGAATCTCATTGGGAAGACCCTGACCGAGTCGAGGGCCGTCTGCTCGGATCTTGGGCTGGTAGTGGTCGTCGACAACCGGAAGGACCGCCACGGCGACAATGTGCCCGCCGGAAGTGTCGTCTGGCAAAATCGGGCCCCCGAATCCTTGATCAAACGCGGGACGCGAATCCACGTGGGCCAGAGCCTCGGGCCGCTGGTGCTCCGCGTGCCCGAGCTCACCGGCAAGAGTGCCAGGACCGCGATGCTCCAGCTCAATCAGCGCAACCTCCGCATTGGGGCCATTTCGTACTTCCAGCACGGCCAGACTCAGAACGCCGCGGCGGCCGAGCCGGCGTTCGGGGAGGTCGTGGGCGAACAGACCTCCGTTTCCGTCGCCATCGCCCTTCCACCGCCGCCACGGGCGTTCGTGATGCCCGATCTAATCAACCGCAGGTTGGACGACGTGAAGTTTCGGCTCGAGAACTACGGTTTCCTGCTCTCGAACGTGAAGATGGAGTCGTATCCGGGAGTCGATGACGGGACGATCATTCGTCAATACCCGCTACCTGGGGGCAAGGTCCGCAAGGGTGAGCCGATCTCGCTCGTCGTGGCCACGCAGGAAATCCCCTTCGATTGAGGAGGCTTGATGGCAAACCGGACAGGAACGATCAGGGTGGCGCCGTCGATGCTCTCGGCGGACTTCTCGGCACTCGGCGCCGATCTGGCCGCCGTGGAGGAGGCCGGAGCCGACGTCATTCACATCGACGTGATGGACGGACACTTCGTCCCCAACATCACGATCGGCCCGCTCGTGGTCAGGGCTCTTCGCCCGCTGACGAAGCTCCCGCTCGACTGCCATCTGATGATTTCGGAGCCGCAGCGATACATCGGGGCATTTCTCGAGGCCGGGGCGGACATGATCTCGGTACATGTCGAGGTCGAGCCGCACCTTCAGCGTGCACTCGCGATGATCCGGGCGGGTGGAGCAAAGGCCGGGATCGCGATCAACCCCGCGACCTCTGCCGACACGCTCGCCGAGGCTCTCCCGTACTGCGACTACGTCCTGGCCATGACCGTCAATCCCGGCTTCGGCGGGCAGAAGTTTCTGCCGCCCTCGGTCGAGAAGGTGCGGAGGATCGACAGGATGATCCGCGACCGGAATCTAGACGTTGCGATCGAGGTTGATGGCGGCATCGACCGGGACACGGCGCCGGCGATCGTTGGCGCCGGAGCAGAAATTCTCGTCGCTGGTACGGCCGTATTCGGGCATCCCGATCGCCGTGCCGCGATCGAACTACTCAAGCGCCGCGGTTGAAGACAGCATCCCAGGGGGACACCACGTGACCGTACGTTTCAAAACGGGAATCGCCATCTCGCTTCTCTGTGCCTTCGCGCTCGTCGTCGCGGGCTGCCGCTCGAAGAACGAGGTCTACCAGCCGAAGGTCAACCCGGAGTTCCTCTCCCTGTCGAAGGAAGAGATCTTCGCGAAGGGCGAGGAGCTCTACTCGCGCGACAAATGGGCGAAGTGCCGGGAGTACTTCTCGTACGTGTACGAGAACTTCCCCAACGACCCTCTCGCGCGGCGAAGCCTGCTGCGCATTGCGGACGCATACCAGAAGCAGGGCCGCGAAGTCGACCTGGTCGAGGCTCAGTACAAGTACCGCGATTTCATCAATCGGTTCCCCGGCAGCGAGCTCGCCGACTACGCGACGCTCCAGATCGCCAACGTCGCGTTCCTCCAGATGGAGAAGCCCGATCGAGACCAGACCAGGACGAAGGAAGCGATCCAGAAGTACAAGGAGATGCTCACGCTCTATCCCGCCAGCCCGTACCGCGGGGAGGCCGAGGCGAATCTCCGCAAGGCGTACGACAACCTCGGACAGCACGAGCAGAGCGTCGCCCGCTTCTACATGAAGCGGTCCGACTTCAACGCCGCGCTGCCGCGCCTCGAGGGCGTGCTGCGAGACTTCCCCGAGTACTCGAGGCGGGACGCGCTATACTACGACCTTGGCGTCACGCTCGCCGGTCTCGGCCGCGCGCCGGAAGCGCGCCTCTACCTGGAAAGGGTGATCAACGAGTTTCCGGAAGGCGAGGCGGCCGCCGAATCGAAGAAGATGCTCGAAAGGCTCCCGGCCTGACATTGCCCCAGGAGTAGTGCCCTCGCTTGAACCTCGCCCCGCGATGGTTCAAACTGAACGTTCCGGGTCGGCGTTCGCCGGCCGGGATTCGATGACGGGAGGGTGAACGTGTGAGCGACCAGCCAGAGAGCATTTCCTCGCTCCTCGCGCGCAGGGAGTACGCAACTGCGGTGCCTCTCCTGCGCAAGGAAGCCGAGAAGTACCCCACCAACGTCCGCATCAAGCTCCAGCTGGCCGACGCGCTAGCCGGGGCGGGACTTCTCGACGAAGCACTGGCCGCGTACGACGCGACCGCGCAGTTCTATCAGGATGCCGGCCTTACGGTCCAGGTCATCGGCGTCCAGAAGAAGATCGACAAGGTTCGGGCGCAGCTGGCCGCAACCGTTGTGGAGCCCGTCGCAGAGGAGATGCCGGAGCCGGCGTTCAAGGATCCGACGCCGAAGAGCCCGCTTTTCGAGACGATGTCGGAGGAGGAACGAAAGGCCGTCGTCGACGAGATGGTCCTCGAGCACTTCAACGAGGGGGACATCGTGATCGCGGAAGGGGAGCCGGGGTCGGCGCTCTACGTGATCGTGCACGGCGGGATGAAGGTTTACGGGAAAGGCCCGCGGGGCGACAGCGTCTATCTCGCGAACCTCGGAGACGGGGATTTTTTCGGAGAGGTCAGCGTTCTTACCGGCAAGCCGCGGACCGCGACCATCACCGCGTCGCAGAAGTCCGAGCTGCTGCGGCTCGACAAGGAGAAGCTCGACGGGATCGTGGCCAAGCATCCGCGCGTGAAATCGGTGCTCGAGGACTTCTACAGGAAGCGCGCGAGCCACACCGTGGAAGCGATGGTCGACTCGCTCAAGCAGAAGAAATAGCATGGCAGTGCTTCCCATCCGCAAGTACGGCGACCCGGTCCTCCGGACTCGCGCGAAGGAGATCGAGCCCTCCGAGATCAGCGGGCTTGGCGCGCTCATCGACGACATGGTCGAAACGATGTACGCCGAGCCCGGGGTCGGCCTCGCCGCGAATCAGGTCGGAGTCTCGCAGCGGCTCGCCGTCATCGACCTCACCGTCGGTGAGGAACCCGGCAGTGTGCACGTGCTCATCAATCCCGAGATCGTGGAGAGCGAGGGCGAGATCCTCGAAGAAGAGGGATGCCTTTCCATCCCCGACTTCGTCGAGCTCGTCTCCCGCCCCGAGCGTGTGCGCGTCACCTATCTCGATCGCGAAGGAACCGCGAAGGAGATGTGGGGCGAGGGGCTGATGGCCCGCGCCATCTGCCACGAAATCGACCACCTGAACGGCGTGATGTTCGTCGACTACCTGCGCGGGATGAAGAAGGACAGGATCCTGAAGAGGATCCAGAAGCTGATCAAGACGGGCGACTGGTACTAGCGCTCCCACGAAGCCATGGGCAGAGGCCCGGGCGAAAGCCAGCGGCGTTCAGCTGGTCAGAAGACGGGGCTGGCGTTTTTCCCTATCGCAGCCACCCAGGAAGGATGTTCTGTCTCCGGGCGTCGTCCTTGAACTGCGCCAGTGCGCGCTCGGCGCGTTCGACCTCGAGGCGAGCGTGTGGGATCCGGTCACGCGTCCGAGCCAGCGACAGCACCTGGTAGCTGAACTGGTCTCCGTTGTATCCGAGAGACAACAGGCCCAGGATCTCGTCCGACAGGTTTCGCTCCTTTTCGATCAACATCTGCAGGTCCTCCCGCCTTCTGCGGACCTGCTCCTCGTAACCCCGCGCTCGTTCGCGCCAGTACCACTCGTCGGCGTGCCGAGACGTCGCCGCCCTCTCGCTGACGGGCGCGACGCTGTCCGGCGCATAGATCGGAATGTACGGCCGGGGCGGCTCGGGCGTGCCACGGCTCTTTCGCAGTTCTCCGAGCAATCGTCGCTTTTCATCCTCGGAGACCACCAGGCCCCGGCTGGAAAGCGACTTCTGCTCGGCGGCCCGAATGAGCTCTTCCAGAACCCGATCCTCCGCGGCCGTGAGCTCGCGGGCATGCACCGCCATGCTGTCGTCGGGTGATTCCGTCGCGGCGATGTCGATTTCGTCGACTGGAATCGAGAAAAGGGTTCCCTCCGCACCGCGGAAGACGGCTCGATTTCCGTCGAGCGTGACGCTGCCAGAGACCGGAATTCTCTCCCCGGAACGGAGAGTGATCGTATCGGTCGGCGTCGCAATTGCGGTGAGCGCGAGAATCAGTGCCGCGAGCGCAAGCATGTCCACCTCCGATCGCATGTGAGAACCGCGGGTGCCCGGCTGTCTGTTCCGCGAGGTTTGGCGCAGGCGGAGGGGCGTCTCCCGGCCCGTTTGCGGACGATGGCCGTCTCGCGGACGACAGATGGGGCGCCCGGGGTGAGAACGGCCACCAGGGCAGGAATCCGGTGGTCCGGGCAGCACCGGACGGGCTCCCTGCTATGATAGCGAACAATGAGTCCCAGATACCTCGCGCCGGAAACCCGGCCGACATGCCCGCCCCGCGCTGAGGCGGAAATACGATACGTCTCGCTTTGCCA
>JAMPYE010000201.1 GCA_023700825.1 Thermoanaerobaculia bacterium
AGCATCGCGTAGTTACTACCGTCGGCGCGTCGACTTCCAAGTAGTAACTGCTCTTCTTGTGCTGGCAGCTGCAGAACTACATTGACGCTGCTGCACAAGAAAGGTGAACCCATGAATCTCATCATCATCATCGTCGTCCTGATCCTCCTGTTCGGAGGCGGCGGTTTCTACTGGCGTGGACGAAGGCGCTGAAGCCCCTGCCTGTGATCGAAGACGGGTCTCTCGATCCGAACGCGGACCTTCCCGGCGATGTTCGGCCCTCCAGCTCGCTGAGCGACGCGCTGGGTCAGAACGAAGCGGCCAAGGAGCTCGTCGCGGAAGCAGCTGCCGAGCTCTCGGCAATCAACACCGAGCTCAAGCAGGGACTCGCGGACCAGAAATCGATGCCTGATCTCGAGGCCGTGATCGAAAAGAGCGAGGCCGTTGGAGAGAAAGTGCAGGAGGCATCCGAGAAACTTTCGTCCGTAAATCTGGTTCTGCAGAACGCGGTGACGGATCGTCACGCGCTCCAAGGTCAACTGGTCGCGGTCACCGAACAGGCAGTGGCGGACCGCCACGCCGCTCTCCACGACACACTGACCGGCCTGCCGAATCGCACTCTGTTCAACGATCGACTGGAGCACGGAATCGCTCATGCGAAGCGGCGTGGCTGGCCGCTCGCCGTGATGTTCGTGGATCTCGACGATTTCAAGGCGATCAACGACTTGCACGGCCACGACGCGGGGGACAGCGTGTTGCGAACGATCGCGACCAGGCTCAAGGCGGCCACGCGCAGCGACGACACGGTCAGCCGGGTCGGCGGCGACGAGTTTCTCTTCCTGCTGATGGAAGTCCAGGACGAGAACGGCGCCGCGTCGATCGCGAAGAAGCTCCTTGCCTCGATTCAAACGCCATGCGACGTCAACGTGGATCAGAAGAGCATTTGCCTAACCGTAAAGGCCAGCGTCGGAATGGCAATCTACCCGAAAAGCGGCATCACGGCGGAGGCGCTGATTAAGAGCGCGGACGCGGCGATGTACGACGCCAAGCGGGCCGGATCCGGCTACTCGCTCGCGCCCTGAGCGGGCTTCGCGGGATCGATCGCGGCCACCTCGCGGTCGGCGACACGCGGGTACGGGGGCTGGCGTCTGCATTCGAGCGTTGCCTCCGGGGACGATGGACTGTCACCCGGGCACTCGAGATGTGTTCCAGAACACTGTTCGGCGGCCCGCCCCGGGAGTAGCCTCCCGGTTGTCGTCGTCCCGACCAGAACCGGGACGACCAGGAGCATGAGATATGAAGTCTCGCTTCCTCGCGCTGATGGCCCTTCTCGCCACCCCGGCTTTCGCCGCACAACCCGACAAAGCTGGCTGCACCGACCACCCGCTCTTTCCGACGCGTATGCCCGGCTATCACATCACCGCCTGTGAGGCGAAGGAGTTCGCCGCCTACCAGTTCTTCGCGTCGAAGGGGCCGAAACGGACAGTCGAAGGGAAGTTCACGTTCATCACGTACACGGCCGACACGCCGAAGGACGATCAGACCGGCGTTGCGGTCGTCCGCAATTACGAGAACGCGATCAGCAAGATCGGCGGCACGATCGTCGACTCGGTTCCGAACTGGTGGGTCATCGGCACGGTCGTCGTCGACGGCAGGGAGGTCTGGGCGCAAGCCGAGAGGGGCAACGGCAAGATCTGGCTCCGAATCGTCGAGAAGCAGGCGATGACGCAGCACGTAACCGCCGACGCCGCATCGTTCGGCAACGACCTGAAGGCGACCGGTCACGTCGCCGTCTACGGTATCTACTTCGACACCGGAAAGGCCGTCGTCAAACCGGAGTCGACGCCGGCGCTCGTCGAGGTCGCAAAGCTGCTCGCGGCCGATCCTGCACTGAAGCTCTGGGTCGTCGGCCATACCGATTCGGTCGGCGCCGTCGATGCGAACATGAAGCTCGCGCAGGCGCGCGCCGAAGCGGTCGTGGCAGCACTGACGACGACGCACGGCGTCGCGGCGTCGCGCCTGAAGCCCTTTGGTGTCGGACCGCTCGCCCCGGTCGCGTCGAACGGGGCAGAGACCGGCCGCGCGAAAAACCGCCGCGTCGAGCTCGTGAAACAGTAGCCACGCAGCCAGCCGCCTAACATCTCGGGGACAATCGCGAGGTCAGCCGGCCACGATATCCACGAGCGCCTCCGCAAGGCGCTCGATCTCTTCGAGCGTGTTGTAGTGCACCATGCTCACGCGGAGCACCCCACGCTCGGGATCGATTCCGAGCGCTTCGAGGAGCCTCACGGCGTAGAAGTGGCCGGCCCCCACGGCGATCTCTCTCCCGGCGAGATGCCGCGCGAGCTGCGCGGGAGCGATGCGGGCGCAGCGCATCGAGACGACCGAGCTGCGCGTCTCCATCGACTCCGTCCCGCTGCCGACGACGCGCAGTCCGGGAACGTCCTCCAGTTTTTCGAGCAATCTGCGCGTCAGGTCGATTTCGTGCTCTTTGATCAGCCCGAACACTGCCTCGGTGCGGCGCCGAAGGCTCCCCTCGCTCTCCGAAAAATGATAGCCGTAAATCTCGTCGACGTACGCGGTCACGCCCGCAAGCGCGGCGATCTCCGCGTGCAGCGGACCCGTCGGGTTGAGGCGGTAGTTAGGCTTGTTCTCGTTGAAGTAGTGCCCCTGCGCCTTCGTCTTCGCGAGCCCCTCGTCGGAGCCCCACATCACGCCGAGGTGTGTCGCGAAGGTCTTGTAGGTCGAGAAGAGGAAAAAATCGAGCCCGCTCGCCTCGACCTCCGGCAGCCAGTGCGGCGCGAAGGAGACCGCGTCCCCCACGACGAGCGCGCCGTGCTTCTTCGAGACGCGGACGATCTCGGCCACCGGGTTCTGCGTCCCGACGATGTTCGACGAGAGCGAGAAGCAGACGACGCGCGTCCTCGCGCCGACCAGCTTCTCGAGATCGCCCACGTGCAACTCGCCCGTCTCGTCGACGCGCCACTCCCGGATCACGACGCCGAACTCCTCGAGGCGCCGCCAGCACCCGATGTTCGCCTCGTGATCCTGGTTCGTGACCACGATCTCGTCGCCCGCGGCGAGGCCGGGACGAAGGGCATGGGCGAGCACGTAAAGGTTTGCCGTCGTGGACGGCCCGAGCGTCAGGTTCTCGCGCCGGGTGCCGAGCAGCCCCGCAATGGTCTCGTAGCCGGAGTCCATCGCCTCGCCGGCCTTCGTCGCCATCCACGAGGGCCCGTACGGCTGCGCCTTGTACTCCGTCATGAAGGCCTCAAGCCGGTCGGCGACCTGGCGGCAGACGTACGACCCGCCCGCGTTTTCGAAGAACGCCCAGTCCTTCGCGGGTGAGTGATCGAAAGCAGGAAACTGGGACCGCACGAAGCCGACGTCGAGCTTCATCATCATCACCTCGGCCGACGATTCTACGCGCCGGCCGGCGTCCACCGCTCGTCTCGGAACTCGAGCCGCCGGGAACCGGCGCGAGCGGCGGAGCCGGACCACCCCAAGCCTCGAGGCAGGGCGGAGAGGTCGGCGTTTCCGATCGCACCGGGCTTCGCCTGACGGCGCCCCGCTCTTCCGGAGCAGATCGCGCCCGCTCGAGCCGCTCCGCTTCGCAGTCGCCGCCATTTCTGGCATCATGAACGGCTGACACCCATGGCATTCAACTGCATCTCCTGCAAGTCCGAGATCGATCCCTCGTCGAAAGCGTGCCCGCGCTGCGGCGACCAGATCACCGATTTTCTCCGCACGTACCAGCAGCAGCTGCTCGACGGGAAGTACGAGCTGATCGAGCGCCTCGGGCGTGGCGGCATGGGCGAGGTCTACAAGGTCCGCCACACGCACCTCAACACGATCCGCGTCGTGAAGGTGATGCGCCCGCAGCTTCACGGCGACCAGACGCTGAACGACCGCTTCGTCCGCGAGGCCAAGCTCGCCACACTCATCCAGCACCAGAACGTCTCCACACTGCACGATTTCTCGTCGCTCCCCGACGGCTCGTTCTACATGATCGTGGAGTACATCGACGGGCTGAATCTCGCCGCGCTGATCCGTCGCGACGGGCGGCTCGGCATCCGCACCGTCATCGACATCGCGATCCAGACGCTTCACGGACTCGATGCAATCCACTCCGCCGGCATCGTGCATCGCGACATCAGCCCCGACAACATCATGGTTTCGACCGACGCGTCGGGACAGATGCGGGTGAAGCTCATCGACCTCGGCATCGCGAAGAGCGACGCGGTCGACAACCAGCAGACCGCGACCGGAATGTTCGTCGGCAAGTGGAAGTACGCCTCACCCGAGCACCTCGGCATGATGGAGGCGAACGAGGTCATCGACGGCCGCGCCGACCTCTACTCCTTCGGTATCGTCCTCTACGAGATGCTCGCGGGGCGCCCGCCCTTCGAGGCGACGACGCCGGGCCAGTATCTCGTCGTCCACTCGCGCGACACGGCGAACCCGCTCGTCGAGAGGCCGATCACCTTCCCAGACGCGCCCGGCCTCGAGAACGTGCTTCACAAGGCTCTCGAGAAGAAGCGCGAGCTCCGCTTCGCGAACGCGCGCGACTTCGCCCGTGCGCTCGGCGAAGTGCTGAGCCGCATGGAGGGAGTCAACGACATTCCGACCGCGGTCACCCCGCTCCCGAGTTACATGGGACCGACCGCGCCGGGCGGAGGCAGCACCGCGCCCCCGACGATGATGCAGACGCCGACGCCCGCGCCTACGCCGATGCCCCAGCCGGGGGCCTTCGCGCCGACGATTGCCGTGCCGGCGCCGCAGGGATCGGCACAGTCGGCGACCATGGTCGTTCCACCTCCTCCACCGGCTGCGCCCGTCTACCAGACGACCCCGGGCGCACAGACGGTGATGACGAGCCCGGGCATTCAGCAGCAGAAGAAGTCGTCGAGCGCTCTCTTCGCGGTGCTCGGCGCGGTCGGGGCGCTCCTGCTTCTGCTGGCGGCCGCCGGAGGCTGGTTCCTTTACAGGAACTTCCAGGGTGCACCCTCGGAGCAGACGGCTTCGATGACGCAGACGGCTTCCACCGAGACCGCCCCGACGACCGTCGCTCCGAGCGGAACGACGCTCGACATCGCCGTGGCTCCTTCGACGGAGACGACCACGACCGCACCGGCCACCGACACGTCGACCACTCTCGTCGACCTCGCACCGACGACCACCACCGCAACGCCGCCGGTCGTCGTGCCTGTCGTTCCGCCGCCGACGACGACCATCGCGCCGACGAAGCCGCCACCGCCGAAGTTGCAGCCGCCGACCGATACGGCACCGAAGACGACCACCGAGCCCGCGGACGAGCCCGCGACCGGAGGCGACAGCATCGCGTCGTCCGGACCGTTCGGCCGCCGCTCGCGAAACCTCGTGAAGGACGAGACCTACGCGCGCGGCTTCAAGCGCGGCATCATCCGCGACTACAGCGACATGTGGGCGGGCACCGACGTCGACTGGGCCTCGGTCGCGCGCGGGGTGAAGCTGTCGCAGTACGCGATCAAGGTCGGCCGCTTCAGGAACCTGACCCGCTACGAGAGCCGCGAGATGCGGAACACTCTGGAGGTCACGCTCCAGGAAGAGTTCGACGCCATCGCCGGGCCGAAGGGAACACTCACGACGCAGAACGCCATCGTCTGGGCCTCGAACTCGGAGGATGGCGAGCGCGGGCTCGGGATCGAGATGATCTTCCGCGACTCCTCGGGGCAGGTGGTCGCCAAGCTGCGCAACTTCATTCGCGACAATTCTCCGGAAGGTGCCGCCGAGGACATGCTCGAGCAGGTGACCGACTTCGTCGAAGATCACCAGATCGTCAAATGACCGTCGCCCGGGGCCCGCGCAGGATTGCAGTCTTCTGTGGTTCGGCGACGGGCCGGGATCCGCGTCACCTCGACGCGGCACGGGAGCTGGGGCGCGCTCTCGTCGAACGGAACATCGGGCTCGTCTACGGCGGAGGAAGCATCGGCCTCATGGGCGCGATCGCCGACGCGGTGCTCGAAGCGGGCGGCGAGGTGATCGGCGTCATCCCCCGAACGCTCTGGGAACGCGAGGTCGGACACCGCGGCCTGACCGACCTCCGCATCGTCGAGACGATGCACGAGCGCAAAGCGATGATGGCGGAGCTCTCCGACGCCTTCGTCGCGCTCCCCGGCGGGCTCGGCACGCTCGAGGAGCTCTTCGAGGCGTGGACCTGGTCGCAGCTCGGGCTCCACCGTAAGCCGTGCGCCCTGCTCGACGCTGGCGGTTACTACGACGACCTCGTCACCTTCCTCGACGGCGCGGTCGCCGCCGGTTTCGTCGACGCGAAGAACCGCGCGATGTTGATCGTCGAGCGCGAGCCCGCGGCGCTCTTCGAGCGAATCGCGTCCTACGCGCCCCCCGTCGTCTCACGCTGGATCGACAGCTCGACGAGCTGACGGGGAGTTGTTAGTTGTTAGTTGTTAGTTGTTAGTTGTTAGTTGTTAGACGGGCGGCGTGGCTGCTCGTGAGCGAAGAACCGGCAGAAGCAACTGCTGTGGCTGCGTCGACAGCTCGGGCCCGTTCAACTGTCCGAAATTGTCTAACAACTAACAACTTCCTCATCCTCCACTCACTGCCGGCAGGATCACGATCTCCGATTTTGCGTGGACGGGCGTGGCGAGGCCCTGCGCGAAACGGATGCTCTCGCCGTCGACGAAGATGTTCACGTGCGGCCTAACCTCGCCTCGCTCGGTGAGCACGCGGTCGCGCACTCCGGGGCAGCTTCGCCAGAGCAACGCGAGCGCGTCGCCGAGCGAACCGGCCGTGCCGTCGACGAGCAACTCGTCGCGGTTTCCGGCGAGCTCGCGCAGTGGCGCTGGGATGACGAAAAGCATGGCCTCTACTTCGCTTTCTTCCGCGGAAGCGAAACGACCGCCGCCTTCACCGAGACGATCGGCGGGAGCCCGTCGAGGAGCATCTCCCAGCTCCTTCCCTCGTCCGCCGAGCCGAAGAGCTTTCCGCTGCGCGTGCCGAAGTAGACTCCGGCCGGGTCGAGCTCGTCGACCGCGAGCGCGTCGCGCAGCACGGTCTCCAGCGCTCCCTTCTGCGGGAGCCCCTTCGTCATCGGCTTCCACTTCGCCCCGCCGTCGCGCGTGCGGTAGACACGCAGCTTCCCTTCCGGTGTGCAGCGAAACTCGTCCGACTCGAGCGGCACGATCCACGCCGTGTCGGGATCGGTCGGGTGGATTCCCATCGCGAAACCGAAGTCGCTCGGCACGCCGTTCGCGACGTCGACCCAGCTCTCGCCTCGGTCGTCGCTGCGGTACAGCCCCCAGTGGTTCTGCAGGTACATCCGCGCGGGCTGCGTCTTCGATTGCACGACTTTGTGCACGCACTGGCCGAACTCCGGGTACTTGTCGGGCAGGAACTCGGCGCGCACTCCCTTGTTCGAAGCGTGCCACGTCGCGCCTCCGTCGGAGGTCGCGTACATGCCGGCGGCGGAGATCGCGATCCGCATCCTCTGATGCTCCGCGGGCTCGGGGAGGATCGTGTGGAGGCAGAGCCCGCCCGCACCGGGCACCCAGCGAGGACGCTGCTCGTTGTTCCATAGCCCTTCGACGAGCTTCCACGTCTCGCCCGCGTCGCGCGACACGAAGAGCGCCG